>NZ_CAJOJM010000007.1:0-54391 GCF_905234905.1 Methanobrevibacter sp. UBA188
TCAACAAGGTAGACTCAACACTAACTGCCGGTGACATCACATTCGAATACGGATTGACCGGAACAACAACAGTGACATACACAGGAGCCACAGGATTCAATGCAACAGCCGAAAAAGGAAATGTCAAAATTGAAGGAAATGTAATAAGCGTTTCTGATTTAAATCCTGGATCATACGCTCTAAACATAACAACAGTGCCTGACACTAACCACAATGCGGTCAGCAAAAGCATCAGAGTTACAGTAAACAAGGCCAGCACAGAAATAACCGCACCAGGCATATTGACTGTATACAACATCAACAAATACCTGACAATAACCTTAAAAGACAACAAAAACAACACAATTGCAGGTGCAAACATAACAGTCAACATAAACGGTGAAAAGACATACACAACAAATCAAAACGGCCAGGTCAAGATAAACACCAAGACCCTGACACCAAAAATCTACAAAGTCGAAATTTCCTATGCAGGAAACGAGACACACAATGGAACACAGGCCACATCAAATATACTTTCCATAAAGGCAAAACCAATACTGACTGCAAAAAACAAGGTGTTCAAATCCACTACCAAAATCAAGAAATACAGTGTTTCACTCAAAAACAATCTGAAAGCTCCAATGAAGAAGGTTAAGGTCAGTTTGACAATCGGTAAAAAAACATACAATGCAAAAACAAACTCCAAAGGAATTGCTACATTCAAACTGACAAAACTGACAAAAACATCCAAGGCTACTGTAAAATATCTTGGAAACAAAAACTACTATGCAGCAAGCAAAAAAGTGAAACTGACAGTAAAAACAGTATTTAAAACAATATCCAAAGGAAGTAAAAACCACGCAATGGTTAAAAAAATTCAAAAGGCACTTATTAAAAAAGGATACTATAAATCATCTTCCGGCAAAGCTTATAAGGTCGATGGAAATTATGGGGATCTCACTGTAAAGGCAGTAAAACAATTCCAAAAGGCCAAAAAACTTAAAGTAACTGGAAAGGTTGACGAAAAAACAGCCAAAAAACTTGGAATAATTTAGTGTTGAATTGTCTCGGTCTTTAAAGGCCGGGGCAGTTCAATTTAAACATTTTTTTTGCATTTAGGGAAGTTGTTTTCACGACATCATCTTCAGCCATGTCCAACTCTTCAGCTATTTTTCTGATTATATATTTCAAGTTAAAAGGAGTATTCACCTCTCCCCGCTTTTCTTCGGGACTTAAATATGGGGAATCAGTTTCCAGAACGATATTGTCAATGCCAACTTTTTGTAGGGTCTTTCTAACTTTTTTGTTGTTTTTGTGGGTAACCGGTCCGCCTATTCCAATGTTAAATCCTATCTTGACGAATTCCTTTGCCATTTCGGCTGAACCCTGATAGCAGTGCATTGATCCCACAACGTCATGGCTTTTCAGGATGTCGAATGTGTCCTGCATTGATTTTCTTGAATGCACAATCACGGGAAGGCCGTGCTTTTCTGACAGCTCCAGCATTTTTTCAAAGAGTTCCTTCTGTTTTTCCTTGTTTTCTTTGGTGTGGTAATAGTCGATGCCTATCTCTCCCACTGCAACCACATTATTGTTTTCAAGCTGCTTGTCCAATAATGTGATGTCTTCATCACTCACTTCATCTGCAAATGGGTATAGGTATCCCAAGGCGGCATGGACATTGTCATATCTGGAAGACAGTTCCAGTACCTCGATGTTGCTTTGGGGATCGGTACCGTTCAATATTAGTTGGATGTCATTTTCTGCAGCTTGCCTTATTATTTCATCTGCATCTTCCATTTCACTATCATAAATATGGCAGTGTGTGTCTATTATCATTAATATCATCACTTAAAAATGTTGTTTAATCAATCGAATCTATAAAATTATTTGGGCATTAACTTTTTATTGTTTTATTATATAATTAGTTATATATCTTAATTAATTTTTGGTGACTTTTATATGGAAGGGAAGTTTTCAAGAACAGAAATGTTAATTGGAAATGATGGAATGGAAAAATTGGCCAATGCAAAGGTTGCAGTTTTCGGCATTGGTGGCGTCGGATCTTTTGTCTGTGAAGGACTTGCCCGAAGCGGAGTGGGCAACTTTGTTTTGGTGGACTTTGACAAGATTGATGAAAGCAACATCAACAGGCAGCTAATTGCAACAACAAAAACAATCGGCAAATATAAGGTTGACCTGATGAAGGAGAGGATTTTGGACATAAATCCCGATGCCAATGTTGAAACCTACAAGGAATTCTACATGGATGACTGTGAGCTGGACATCATCACAAAAGATTTGTCATATGCCGTTGACTGTGTGGATACGATAATGGCCAAGATTGCAATCATATGTGCCTGCGATGAGATTGGCGTTCCTGTAATGTCTTCAATGGGAACCGGAAACAAGCTTGACCCGACAATGTTTGAGGTTGCCGACATATATGAGACTTCAGTCTGTCCCCTTGCAAGGATAATGAAAAAGGACATGAGAAAGAGAAATATCGAGAAACTGAAAGTGGTATATTCGAAGGAACATGCAATAAACACAAATGACTGTCCTATAAATCATGACCGAAAGTTTAAGGTGAAAGGCAGCGTTTCATTTGTGCCTTCAGTTGCAGGTTTGATGATTGCCGGTGAAGTGATAAAGGATATTGCAGGGGTCTGATTTTTTCAATATGTCCTGATAAGTGAACTATTTTATTTTGTTTTAAGCGAACAGTTCGTATTATTTCACTGATTTGATTCAAAACTGTTCAATATTTGCTTAAATTTGTTGAATAACCTTCTTATTATTCCGTTTTAGATATATTTATTAACTGATAATTTAAAATATAACTGTATAAAATTCGGAGTTCCAAAATGAAAGAACAAAAACCTATCCAAATTTTCTCCAACTTGAATGATGATGTTGGGGTAAACGTAATCAAAAGTCCAGTAAAACTCACTATTTTGGAAATGCTTAGAGATAGTGACATGGAATTTGAAGAGATTGTTAACAATACTGGTAAATCAAAATCAACCGTTTCAGTTCACTTAAAAAGCTTAAGAGAAAGTGGAGTAATATCTTACAGGGTACATCCTGTAGATAACAGAAAAAAGATTTTCTATCTCAATTCAAAATACATAGGTTCCGTCAACTATACCGAGCCAAAGGAAATCAAGGAAACCCAGACAGATTATCTTGTTGAAAATCTTATAAATGAGGATGCCGAGTTTTCAACATTGCTCTTTCATACCCTAAAATCAATGCTTATACAGGAAGGAATTAACATTGACCCTATTATGCAATCCACAGGAAACCGCATAGGCAATTCCCTTTTCGATAAATTATATGATGAGGATTTGGAGGTTTTCATGGACAACATTGCGGAATTCTGGGATGCCAAAGGTTTAGGTAGAATTTCATTTAAAATTGGTCAAATAATTAAAATAACAACCTATGACTGTTTTGAATGCCAATTGCTTCCAAGAACAGGTAAGCCTGCATGCTTTTTAGACACAGGAATTTTAGAAGCATTGTTCTCACAATACTTCAAAATGCCCGTCAGCGTAATAGAAATCCAATGCTACACCATGGGTGATGGAAAATGTGTCTTTGAGGTCGAGCCTCTTCCGATTAAAAACTATTAGTCATCACCGAATTTAATTATTGTTGTTGTAAGATAAGGCTTTTCATTTGAAAATCCTTCAATTATTTTTTCGTTTTCTCTTGTACAGTTTTCAACTGAATAGATTTCTTTAGGTCTGTTTTTCTCTTCGATTGTATTTTCCAGTTTTGAAGTATTTCTTGATGCTTTCATAAGCACGATTGAGTCGCTGTAATCCAATACCTCTTCAAGCCTATCGTCTATTTTAGGCACGATTGTTAAAATGTCGTTCTGTTCCACAAGAGCTTCGTTACGTGCTGCAGCACACGCTGTAAATGAAGTAATTCCAGGTATTGTTTCGATTTCGTATCTTCCAATAAGTTTCTTTTGAACGTATGAGTATGTGCTGAATATTGAACTGTCTCCAAGGGTTATGAAAGCTACATCCCTTCCGCTGTCAAGGTATTGGGCAATCATTTCAGAAGCGCTTGTCCAGACTTTTTCAAGCTCTTTTTTGTCTTCAATCATTGGAAATATTGGTTCAACAAGCATGAGTCTTTTGTAATCTTTTCTTTTTTCAAGAACCGGTCTGACAATTGACAGTGCAATGCTTTCTTTTTCCTTTGATGATTTTGGTGAGAAAACTACAGGCACTGTTTCCAAAACCTTTGCCGCTTTCAGGGTAAGCAATTCAGTATCTCCAGGTCCAACACCAATTCCAATCAATTTTCCTTTTTTTGCCATATAATCACTCTAGTTAAGAATTATTAAATCTGATATTATTTTTTCAAATATGATTTCTATAATTTATTTATAGTATATCAACTAATATAATGTTAATGTCTAATTCTATGTTTTGTCCAAATTGCGGTATGCTTAAAAGTAATTGTACCTGTAAAACAAGTCGTAAAAATAAATCAGAGGGTCCTACTAACCTGTTTAGTTTTTCCAAAAAAAGAACATCTTCTATTTTGGATGATGAGATTCCTGAAGTCTATTCGGTTGATGACCATAAGCTTGATGAAGGAACATCAGCATATCTCAAGGAACTCAATCCTAATATCGACGATATAATAATAGAAAATTTTCCCTTTGAACAGCCTAGGCTGGGCCAGCTTGAAATAATTCAGGATATCTACGATGCAATAAGAAAAGGGTACAAATATATTGTTCTTGAGGCAGGAACAGGTACCGGAAAATCTGCAATTGCAACCACACTTGCCAAAATGTATGAATCAGCATACATCCTGACAATGACAAAGCAGCTGCAGTCACAGTATTCCAGCGAATTCGATTTTCCTCTGGTAAAGGGAAGGGGAAATTTCGCCTGTCTTAATGACAATCTCGAGACTACCTGCGATATGGGAACATGCAAGACAACACCAAATTCAAGCAACTTCTTCTGTCAGTATGGAGTTGCCAAAAACCCGACACTTGATGCGGAACTGGCATTTGAGGATTCATTTGGAGGATCTGTATTTTATCAGTCCGGAAGCCATTGCCATTATTGGAACCAAAAGGCCAATGCAATCAATTCTCCAATAACCCTGATGAACTATGACTATGCGATAATGGAGCTTAACTATGTAAAGCACTTCGGCACAAGGTCACTTCTGATTCTTGACGAAGCACACAACATCGAAAACAAGCTCATGGCAACAATGGAAGTTACATTGTACAACAGAACCCTTGAAAAGGACATTAACAAAGCCATATCCAAGGAAACATTGAAAGATGGTGAACTGGAAGATTGGAAAATGGAAATTGAAGCTATCGGCGACAGCTATGAAGACATTGACCTGAAGGAAGTCACCAAAAACAAGGCCGACAGAATCCGCTCAACAATTTCCAGGCTTAAAACCCTGAGAAACAACCTTGAAAAGGAGCCTAAAAACTGGGTCATCGACACAGATGAATTCGGAGTTACATTCAAGCCGTTGAGGGTTCACCACTATGCCAAGGATAACCTGTTGAAATATGGGGATGTAGTCATCTTCATGAGCGCTACAATCCTTTCCCACAAGATGTTTTCAAAATGGCTGGGCTTGAATCCTGCTGAAGTCTATCACATCAAGGTGGACAGTCCTTTCACAAAGGAAAAAAGGCCTATCATTCTTGATTTGGCAGGAAAGATGTCTGCAAACAGAATCAAGAACACCGCTCCAAAGACAATTCCGATTCTGCAGGAAATCCTCAAAAAGCATGAGGGCGACAAGGGTCTTATTCACACCCACAGCTACAAATGCCAGCAGTACATTACCCGCAACCTTAACAACTCACGTCTGATTTCCCATACATCACAAAACAGGGAACAGATATTGAATTTCTTTGAAAAGGATGAAAATCCGTTGGTTCTCATTTCACCGTCAATGAGTGAAGGAGTCGATTTGCCTTACGACAAGTGCAGATTCCAGGTAATCTACAAGATTCCTTTCCCGTATCTTGGAGACAAGCAGGTCAACATGAGAATGAAAAGGGATAAAAAATGGTATGCGTATAAAACGGTAATGACCCTTATGCAGGCTTACGGCCGTGGAATGAGAGCTGAAGACGATTCATGTTATACATACATTATCGACAGCGACATCAACATGCTCTTTAAAAGTCCGATGTACAGATCACTGATTCCTGACTTTTTCAAGGAAGCAGTTGTTCGCGTAAAAAAATGAGCGGACCTGGAGGGATTTGAACCCCCGATCTCAGGATCCGAAGTCCTGCGTCATTCCTGACTAGACCACAGGCCCTAAAAAAATAATAAAAGATAAAAAATTTATTCTTTTTTACCTTCTTCTTTAGAATCAACAGATATTATAGGAATGTCCTCAATACCCTCAACTTCAGCAAAAATATCATCAATAGTTTCGTTTTCAAGTTTAACTTGTTCGTATTCTATCTCTTCGATTTCCTCACTTGTCAAACCTTTTCTTTCAGGTGGTTTTTCACGAGCAGGTGGAATATCATCGATATTTTCTTGAGGTGTGGTTTTTTTAGGTTTAGAATCAGATTTTGTTTTTTTGAAAGTATTTTTTAATTCGCCGAAATTGAATTCGCCTATCTTGAAGGAATCCTTATCCAATGGAATGTTGCTTTTCGGAAGGATATTTTGATCCTTTTCTTCCATTTTTTCAGCAGGGGTATCATTTTCATTATCTAATGAGTCAATACTCTTTGAAATATCTTCCAATGGGTTTCTCATTCCAATTACTTTGTATATTCCATAAATTAATAATACTAATCCGCATACGATAAATATTACTGTAATAAAACTATTTTCTCCTGAAATAACATTGTCCACAATTCTATCACTGCGTGAACTGAAAGTAATTGCGCCCAATACGATTAAAATTAATCCTAAAATGGTGCTCACTACACCTATAATTGGGGTTCTGCCTATTTTGGCATTAAGAACATTGTCAAAGTTTTCACTGATTTCTCCTGTGATGACTTCATTATCATCATTCAAATCGATATCTTCCTCATTCAAACCATTATCACTTTCTTTTGGTGTTTTAATTAGGAACTCATCATCGATTGGATTTTCTTCTAAATTAACAGCATTTTTGGTATCCTCATCGGGATGATAGATGAATTCGTCATCAATTTCCAAATCCCCATAACCTTCTCTGTCTTCATTAAGGTATCTGATTAATTCTTTATCTTCTTCGATATCGTCATAACTTGTGTCTTCATCTTCATTGACATTATTGATCATATCCTTGAGATTGGAAATTCTATGCTCTTTATCTTTAGAATCTTTCATAAAAAAACCTCAGTCGTATGCTCTCCAAGTATGTTTACATTTGGCACAAGTAAAAATACGTGTAGGTGCTTCATCAGCACTACGGGTTTGTAATAATTTGTATGTAGCTTTATCATGTCCACATTCTGGACAGGTTTCGTTTGTGATAGGACCAACGTCTACGTCTTCACCGAGCATTTTGACATTATCGCTTTCCTTAATGTCCTCAGAAACCTCATATTCGTTGTTGTCTGAGAGGTTTTTTTCATGCCCGCATGAATTGCATTTTAGTATACCGTCTTTTGGAAGTAACATTGCTCCACATTCTGGACAAAATTCCATTTAACTCCTCCATTATATATCTATTAATCTTCCTTATATCTTGTAATATTTTTTTTAATATATTTAAATATATACCTTAAAAAGTGGTTTTGACCTTTTTTAAACAGTCTCTTATTATTTTATCATGGTCAAATGCAATATTGATTTCATCTAATTTTTCGGCTGAAAAAATCTTCACTTCCTTTGCATCGGTGTCGGCTTTCATCTTGCTCATGTCTCCGGTGGCGGTGAAAGCTACTGTTATTGTGTGACCTCTTGGATCTCTGTCGGGGTCAGAATAAACACCAACCAAGTCTTTCAGTGTTACATCAATATTTGTTTCCTCTTTTGCTTCTCTTATGGCGCCGTTTTCAACACTTTCGCCATATTCAACAAAACCTCCAGGCAATGCCCAGTAATCCCTAAATGGATTGTTTTTTCTTTTAACCAGTATGAAGTTAATCTCTTCGTCAAAAATAAAAATATCGGCAGTGACTGAAGGAGTCTTATATTCTGTCATTAAATCACAATAAAAAAAATAATGAAGCTATAAAGCTTCGTCAATGAGTTTTTTGAATTCAGCACTTTCTTTTTGAAGTTCTTCTGCTGCTTTTTTCAATACGATTCTTGGTCTTTTTCCCCTTTTTGTCTTGATGGTCATTTCAGGTTTTCCAGTGAGGGGGTGATCGATATTGTAAACAGCATATTCGACGTCTGGGTCTTGCATTAGAATGTGTCTGAGTGCATTGAAAACACCATGACTTTCATTTTCTACTCTAAATGTTAATTCTAATGTTTTTTCTTCAATAATTTTAAAATTCTCATCCATTATATCAACCTTAATTAATTAACGTAGTTTTTAGATATTTTTCTTTTTTCTTTTTTGTTACAAGTATTGCATTGGAGTTCGTTTTGTTTTTTTGTAGTGTGCATATAATCTCTGCAGCGTGTACACATAGCTTTTAAAACTCCACAGTCATCATCAACAGTGCCCAAATCAACATTGTCTCCAGTAATTTTCACTACTTTAGCCTGGACTATGTCTCCTATTCTAAAAGCATCAGACAATTTTTCCAAATAATCTTTTTTTGCCTGTGAAATGTGAATGGCACCCATATACGGTAATGCTAATGGTCTTGCATTGTCTTTTATGCAATCAATTTTTACATTAGCTCTTTGAGGTTTAATGTCGGTTATCTGTCCGTAGACTACATCTCCGACTTTCAATAAAGCCGGTTTTGCATCTGATTCAACGGATATAACCTTCATTTTTTGATTAATTTTAACGTTACCAAGTACTGATGATTTAATCTCTCCATTGTCATCGTAAGTACCTTCTCCCGGCAAATACTGTTCGATGATTCCTAATTTATCGCCAGGCATTACAATTTGTTCCTCTTCTATACTCATATTAAAATCACCAAAATAAAGATTTAATAAAAAATTTTTATTTAATATAATAATTTTATTGATATTACTATTTAAATCATTGGTATCGTTCATGGAATAATATTTCGTCTAATTGATAATTTTCCCATTCCCTTTTATTCAATACAATTTCCAACTCCTGTGGAGTAAGCAAAGGTTTTTTATACATTTGAGAATCGTCAATAGCTATTCTTGGGCATGCGCTGACGACAAATGCATCCAATTCCAGATATGGCAAAAGCACATCCGGATTCACATTGTCCACCAGAATGATGTAGGCTTCCATTCCATTTTCTTCAAGAAGCTTTTTTGTTTCCTTTGCAAGCTTCATCCTGTATTGGCCTTCCTTGGAGGATACGATAATTCCCCATTTCTCAGCACTTCTTGCCTTTGTTATTCTTGCAAATCTGATTCTCAATATTCTGTCAGCGTATTCATCCATTCGTCTAAGCTCATTGTTGTACGGATCCAATGCAAGAACAGGAGTGTTTGAAAAGAGGTTGATTCCTAGAGGGTGGAAGTTTCCGCTTCCTATAAACAGGAATATCTCAGCATCCAAATCCTTGATTGACGAGAAGTTGCATCCCAGAACCTGTCCCTTTCTGGTTGACTTTGATGAGCCGAGAACAACTTCCTTGCCGTTGTCCTCCAGATAATCCCTGATTTCATTTAAAAGGTGCAGGTGCTGTGTTGTGGTTACCAACGCTACTTTCGAATAGTCCTTCAAGGCATCCAGGCATTTTTCCAAATCCTTCTTGAGGTCTATCTTTGCAAAGGCTTCAACAAAAATTGTGGGAACCTCATACTTCAGCGGAAGAGGAGTGTGGCCGTAATGGACTATCAAATCTACAGATCCCTTCATCTTATAGTCGCTGACGTCACATGCTCCAAAGCATGGGTCACCTGAGATTATGACTGTTGCATCAGTTTCGGATTCAATCTTTCGTGCAATCTTGATTGCCTGCATCTTAAGACCTTCCGGAAACTGGAGGCCTACATTTTTCGCATCCTTGGAGTTGATCTTGCTGATTACCCTGTCCAGGTCCATGTTGTACATTGACATTTTAATCTTCAATTGTGCTTTCGATAACAACTTTGCCGTCAATGACGTCAAGCTTTACAAGTGACAGTACATCTCTGCCGGTTTCCTTTTTAACTATTTCCTTGCCTTCTCCCTTGTCGATTATGGCTACCACGGATTTCAAATCAAGGCCCATATCCTCAAGGGTTCTAATAAGTGCCACCATTGTTCCGCCGGTACTTACCACATCATCGATGAGCAGTATCTTCTCGCCTTCGTGCAGGTCATTTACATAAAGGTTTGATGAGCCGTAACCGGTTTTTTGATAAACTTCCTTTTCACCCGGAAGGCCGTATTGCCTTTTTCTAATCACTACAAAAGGGATGTCGGTTGCAAGGGATAATGCGGTAGCCAAATGGATTCCCATTGCTTCAACAGCAACTATTTTATCCACATCTAAATCAGCATACTTATGAACTGCCAATGCCAATTCTCTAAGCATTAAAGGGTTCATTGCAGGTACTCCATCACTTATAGGATTAACAAAATAATTGTATTCACCTTTCTTCACGATTGGTGAGGATTCTAATGATTTTTTTACTTCTTCTAACATTGTATCACACAAAAATTATAAAACATTTATTAGATATAAATATAACTTAATACAATTATATAATTTTGCTAATATAAAATATTATTAAGAGTGATTAAAATGGCAATGCTCGGAAGTTTAGGTGAAAATCTTACTAATACGATGAAAAAATTAGTAGGGATGTCTGTCATTGATAAAAAGACAATTAAAGAAGTTGTAAAAGATATACAACGTGCCTTAATTCAATCTGACGTTAACATTAAACTAGTTTTAGAATTATCAAAAAAAATCGAATCAAGAGCTCTTGAAGAGGAACCTCCAAAGGGTATCACTCCAAGAGAACATGTTATAACTATCATTTATGAAGAGATGGTAAACCTGCTTGGAAGCGAAGCTGCAGGTTTGGATATCAACGAAAAGCCATACAAAATTCTATTTTTAGGGCTTCAGGGTTCCGGTAAAACTACCACCATCGGTAAATTATGCAGATACCTTCAAAAAAAGGGTTTCAATCCTGCCGTTGTCTGTACAGACACATGGAGGCCTGCAGCATATGAACAGTTAAAACAGCTCACAGAAGAGATGGACGTTCCGCTATATGGAGACCCGAACAATAAGGATGCGCTTGACCTGGCCAAAAAAGGTCTGCAGGAATTCAAAAACAGAAAGGTCATCATTTTCGATACTGCAGGTAGGCACAAGAATGAGGAAGACCTTATTGCAGAGATGGATGAGCTGGACAATATCATCAATCCTACCGAAGCTATCCTCGTTATCGACGGAACAATCGGTCAGCAGGCCGGTGAACAGGCAAGAGCGTTTTCACAGGCAACCGACATCGGTTCAATCATAATTACCAAACTTGACGGTTCAGCCAAAGGAGGGGGTGCAATGTCTGCAGTTGCAGAAACAGGAGCTCCTATCAAGTTCATCGGTACAGGTGAGAGAATCGATGACTTTGAACTATTTGACCCTCAAAGGTTCATTTCAAGACTCCTCGGTATGGGGGATATCCAGTCCCTTATAGAAAAGGCTGAAGAAAACATCGACGAGGACATTGCAGAAAAGACCATGAACAACATGCTCACAGGTAAATTCACCCTGATGGACATGAAAAACCAGTTTGAGATGATGAACAAGATGGGTCCGATGCAGCAGGTGCTCAACATGATTCCTGGTATGGGAAACAAGATTTCCAAGGAAGCCTCCAAGATGACTGAAGACAAGATTGACTCCTATAAAATCATGATGTCTTCAATGACCGAAGAGGAAATGCTAAATCCGAAAATCATCAAGCAGTCACGTATTCAAAGAATCGCCAGAGGTTCAGGTGTTGATGAAACTGAAGTAAAAGAGCTTTTGAAATATTACAACAACACCAAAAAGACCATGAAGGGAATAGGAAAACGCAGCGGTCGTTTAGGTGGCGGTGCAATGAACCGTATGATGGGACAATTCATGAACAGATAACATGTTGGAATTAGCTAAACAGATTTTGGATGAATGCGACGGCAAAATCTGCAAAAATTGTCTTGGCCGCAAACTGTCCAAAACAGTCGAGGGTTCAAACAATATGGAAAGGGCAGACAAGGTCTGCAATGAACTTGGAATCACTCTGGACGGAGAATGTATAGTTTGCGACAACCTCTTTGACAAGCTCAACGACGATTTATATAAAAAGATTGACGATAAGATCAATCAGCTGGGAGTTGAGTTCGACACATTTCTGGTAGGTTCAAAAATCAGCAAGGACATTCAAAAGAGGGATGAGGAACTGTCAGAAAAATTCGATTTGAACGTTGAAACCATAAAAAAGGAAGTTAACAGGCTAATCGGTCTTGGAATTTGGGAAATATATGGCAAGGAAGCAGAATTCGAAAGCCAGGACATTGTCTTTAACGTTGATTTAATCAAAGAGCCAAAGGTAAGAATCCAAATCAATCCGTTGTATGTTGAAGGAAAGTACAACAAATGGAAACGTGGAATACCTCAGACAAAATGGCCATGCACAAAATGCAAGGGAAGAGGATGTGAAGAGTGCAATTTCACAGGCAAGCAATATCCCGAGTCAGTTGAAGAACTGATTTCCGAGCACTTTTTAAAACTGACAAAAGGAAGGGAAGCAAAATTCCATGGTGCAGGCCGTGAAGACATTGACGTTTTGATGTTGGGTTCCGGAAGACCATTTGTTTTGGAAATCAAGGAACCGAAGATAAGAAAACTTGATTTGCCAACACTCGAAGAGGAAATCAATAGGATTAATGAGGGAAAAACCTCATATCACAATCTCCATGTCTGCGAGAGAAGAAGAAAAGCGGAAATAAAGCAATCCTCTCCAGACACTTATAAGGTTTATAATGCACTTGTCAAATGTGACGGTGCCTTTGATATAAATAAGCTTGATGAGCTGACAGAATTAAATGAAATTCATCAGCAGACTCCGGTGAGGGTTTTAAGGCGTCGTGCCGATAAGGTGCGCATAAAGCATGTGTTAGACCTTTCATGTGAAGTCATTGACGATTATTCATTCAACATGAAAATCAAAACCGAAGGTGGTTTGTATATCAAGGAACTGATTTCCGGTGATGATGGAAGAAGCCAGCCAAATGTCAGTGATATTTTAGGTGTTAAGGCAATCTGTGAGAAATTGGATGTAATTGAAGTAAGCGAGAAGTAGGTATTATGGGAGACGAATTTACACATTTAACAGAAAGTGGAGTCCACATGGTTGAAGTTGGCGAAAAGCCGGATCAAAAAAGAAGAGCTATTGCAAGCGGCAGCATTTTTTTAGATGAAAATACTGTGGCAATGATTCAAAATGAAGAAATCAAGAAAGGTAATGTCCTGACAACCGCTCAAATTGCAGGAATTCAGGCGGTAAAAAATACCTCTTCAATAATTCCCCTTTGCCATCCGTTGGCCTTGACCGGCATAGAGCTTAATTTCGAAGTGAAAGCCGATGAAATCATAGCAACCTGTGCCGTCAATACTTTGGGCAAAACCGGTGTTGAAATGGAAGCCATAACTGGTGTAAGCGTAGCTCTGCTTACAGTATGGGATATGGTAAAGGCTGTTGAAAAGGATGAAGACGGTCAGTACCCGGACACCAGAATCAGCGATATCAAAGTTATCAAAAAAGAAAAAATCTAACCTTTATATACTATGAAAAAAATAGATATATACAATTATTTTTATCAATTAACTTAATAGGAGATTACTATGTCAAAAAAAGATAACAAGATTTCCATGCCTCAGACAGGTGCTGGATTAGTAAGATATTTTGATGAAGAAAGTGTAGGTCCAAAACTTTCTCCTGAGCACGTTTTAGTCGCTACTGTTATTGTAGCTATACTTTGTTTCGTTTTAAGATATTCCGCTTAAAATTATTGTTTTTTTTTAAAAAACAATACTACTTTTTTTTATTTATTTAGATAATATGTTAACTAAAAGAATTATTCCTTGTCTGGATTGTGACCTGCAGGTTCCCGAAGGACGTGTTGTTAAGGGAGTGGAATTCAAGGAAATCAAATATGCAGGAAACCCTGTAGACCTTGCCACACGCTATTATGAGGAAGGTGCAGATGAAGTTGTAGTTTTAGACATCACAGCTTCTCACGAAAGAAGAGCCACCATGGCAGATGTGATAGACAGACTGACTGAAAACGTTTTCATGCCGATTTGTGTAGGTGGGGGAATAAGAAAAGTTGACGACTACATTAAAATGCTTAAGGCTGGAGCAGACAAATGCTCAACAAACACTGCGGCAATCAAAAATCCGGAGCTTTTGACAGAAGCCTCAAAGGTTGTAGGTTCACAGGCTGTCGTGATTGGAATCGATGCCAAAAGAAGATATGTTTCACATCCGGATGATGCGCCGGAAAAGACAGTCATCGAAACCGATAATGGCTATTGCTGGTTTGATACAAGCATTTACGGTGGACGTGAATTTACAGGCATTGATGCAATCCAATGGGCTTTAAGGTGTCAGGAATTGGGTGCAGGTGAGATTCTCCTGACCAGTATGGATGGGGATGGAACCCAAAACGGATATGACATTGAGCTTAACAAGACAATCAATGATGCAGTTGACATCCCCGTTATAGCAAGTGGAGGCGTTGGCGAACCTAAACATATTTTGGAAGTCTTCGAAAAGACCGATGTTTCAGCGGCTCTTGCAGCAAGCATATTTCATTTTAACCAGTATTCAATAGGTACCGTTAAAGAATATCTAAAAGAAAATAATGTGGCTGTTCGCTTATGATTCTTAGGACACCTATTGATTTGGAGCTAACTCAACTGTCCGGTCAGACTTCACAGCCTCCATGGTGTGAAGTTGACGGTACTTTTTCTAATGTTGTTAATGTCAATGGCAATCAGGCTATTTTTAATGTTAAACAATCCGGTGAATTTTTAGATTTCAATTATTCAGGAGATGTTTCAGATAGTCAAGCTATTGATAAGCTGAATTATATTTTTGATTTGGATTTTGATTTGGATAAATTCTATAAGTATTTGGGCAATCATGCGGAGTTAGCTGAAATACCTGAGTTTTGCAGTGGTTTGAGACTTTTTCTGGCGAATGATCCCTTTGAATGCATAATATCATCAATATGCTCTGCAAACAATTCAATCAAAAGATGGACCAAATCAATTTCTCAGATAAAACAGAACTGGGGAAATCAGCACGGCAATTACTGCACTTTTCCTAAAAGCAACGATTTATCAAATGTATATCTGGACGATGAGAATGAATTTAATTCATCAGATATTCAGGATATTTCAATGTGCACTAATAATCTCAAAAGTTGCGGTGTAGGATATAGAGCACCATACATGAGAAGGGCATCTGAGATGTTTACAGATGAAATTGATCTCCACGAAATTTTCAAGATGAGCTATGATGAAGCCTTTGAAACAATACTGAAAGTTCCGGGAGTCGGTCCGAAAGTGGCTGACTGCATATTGCTTTACGGATTCAACTTCAGGGAAGCTTTTCCATCGGATGTATGGATAAAACGCATTGTTTCCCATTTGTATTTTGATGGAAAGGATATAAGTGTTGCAAAAATCCGTGAATTTGGAATGGAAGAGTTCGGCAAAAATGCAGGTTATGTCCAGCTTTACATGTTCCACTATGCAAGAATGAGTGGGTTGATGAAAAAATTGAAATGAATCTAACGGAGATTAGGGTTATTTTTTAATAATTAGCCGTTCATATTCGAGAAATCAGTATTAAACGGACAACATTGTTAAAAAAATTAATTTTAGCATAATCCATAGAACTGAAAAATTAGAAAAATTAATAATAATTAGAATATTTCATTTTTCCCTTAAAAAAATAGGAAAATGAGCATTTAAAATGCTCTAAAAAAATCTATTCTAATGAATCGCTTCCTTTAGCTTCTTGGTCTCTGTAGAATTGAACTATGTCTGCAGCGTCAGCACCATCGTTTTGTCCGCCTACAATAACTCCCCATTGGTCGTAGTAGAAGTTGTATTCTGCGTCATAATAAAGAGGCTCATCAGTATTATTGTGGGTTTTGCTTGCATTGGTGTCTTCGTATTTGATTGTACTTGCTGTTGAGTTGACATCGGTTTTTTCTGTGTTGGCTGAACCTTCCACGATTTTAATGGTTTCTTCCAATTTTGAAGGATTGTATTTGTTGTCTCCATAATAGTTGGCAACTACTTTGTGATCTCCTAATTCTTCATTTGTTAAAACCAAATAAAATTTACCGTCTTTGTCTGTCATGACAGAATAATTTTCGTATTTGCCGTTTGCTTCAAAACTAATGTTTACTTTTTGAGATGCAATTGCTTTTCCTTGTGCATCTTTAAGCTGGAATTCAATGTCATCTCCATTTTTTAGAGTTTTTTCACTTAACATTTTTATTTGGGTATTTGTCTTTGCTTCAGCAGCTACTGCAGCTCCAACAGCTACTGCAACAATGAAAATACTCAAAAGTACTAGTGTAATTTTTTTATTCATGTAATCACCATTTATTATTTTTTCACTTTGTTCATTAAATAGTTATCCTTTTAATTGAAGATACAATTATTAATTAAATTAATGTCGTTATGGTTATATTGTTGTCAAAAGATAATTACTTGTTTATTTTTTTTTGATTGGGTTAACTTTAATGCAATTGAATTTTCGTATTCATATTAATTTCTCGGCTTTTTCACCGAACCAGCCTTTCCTAGTTCCTACGTAATATAGGCCTAATGCTGAGACTGTAGTGACAATGATTGTTGAAGCAAAGTCGAAAGGACCAATTATGGATGAAGTTACCTCAAATCCTATGGCTGTAAAATATGCACTGGTTAAATTATTCACGCAATGGAGTGCAGAACTGGCTTCCAAACCATTGCTGCGCCAGGTTAAAAACCCTAAAAGAATTCCTTGTATCAATACTCCCACTACTCCTAAAATACTGTAGGGGTGCATTGATGCAAAAATCACGGACTGAAGAATTATGGCCACGATAGGTATCTTAAACCATGACCCGAAAGTTTGCATAACCAGCCCTCGCAGAAAGTATTCTTCCGCAATGCACTGTAAAGGTATTATGATTAGGCATATTACAAAGAATGTTACTGTCAGAGTATTTGGACCAACAGGGCCATGAATGATTGAAGTTATGATTTCATAGATTAGATATACTGCTAATGGAATGGTCAATGATTTGAAAAATAGTTTCCAGTCCCATCCTCCCCGTGATGATGAATATGAAGAAAACGGTCTGTCTCGAACGATTTTTGTTGCAATATATAGTGAAGGAAGAAAAATTGCCACAGACAGATAGCCGATGTAGCTTCCAGCTTCAGAATTCAACGCTTCGTATCCTTGTGTCATTAACTGGAAAATTGTATTCCAGCCGTATGCCATGCCGAAAATTGCAAATATTGCAACTTGCAGTATTACATATACAATTGCTCCGATTATAAATACTAGTATGGGCTTATACCATCTGTAATTTTCAAAAGTTCTTGGGAATGTTATATATTCCGGAGTATTATGTTCGCTCATGAAATATACTATATTCTAAAAAATATTTAAAGCCATTCATAAATATATAATATTGATGGATAAAAAAAATTTACTCTTATTTATTTGTACAGTATTGTCATTTTTCACTGTTTTTGCGGTCAATGCAGTTACCATTGTCATTCCCTCAATTGCAACTGAATTTCACATGAGCAATATTGTTCAAAACTGGGTAACTATCATTTTTTTACTTGTTGTGGCTGTACTGTCGGTTCCGGCAGGTCAGATTTCAGCAAAATACGGCCTCAAGAAAGTCACTATAATAAGCGTTGTTTTATTTATCATAATCTCCATTGCCAATGTGCTTGTAACATCACAGGAACAGTTTCTGGCTTGCAGATTGATTTTGGGAATTGCTCTGTCTTTCATTAATGTCACTTCAATGGCAATGATTGTGAATGCTTTCCCGCCTGAAGAGCGCGGAAAGGCATTGGGGATAAACATCACAGGCGTTTATGTAGGTCTTTCTCTGTCTCCCGTTATTGGAGGAATTTTGAATTATAATTTGGGATGGAGATCTGTAGTATTATTCGGCGTTCCGTTCCTCTTTGTTATTTTGGCTTTGCTTTTAACAAGAATTGATGATGAGTGGAGTTCCTTTGAAAACCTTCCTCTGGATTTGAAGGGATCATTTGCCTATGGAATCGGAATGGTACTGTTCATGTATGGATTCACCATTCTAAACACTCAGCTTGGAGTAATATTGACAGTTCTTGGTGTAATGATTCTTTTAATATTTGCATGGATTGAGCTTAAACAGGCATATCCGGTATTTGACATCAGATTTTTCAAAAATCACAAGTTTCTGTCCGCCAATTTCGCATCACTGTGTGCATATCTGGCGACTTATGCCGTAACAACAATCCTAAATTATCACCTGCAATACATTAAAGGCTTTGATTCACAGACTGCGGGAATGATATTGCTTGTAGCACCATTTTGTCAGGTGGTTTTAGCTCCAATTGCCGGAAGATTGTCTGACAGGTTCGTGCCGCAAATCCTTGCAGCAATCGGAATGGCTTTAGGTACTTTATCATTGTTTCTGTTTTCATTTTTGGACAGCGCAACATCAATTGAATTTTTATTCGTGGCAATGATACTCTATGGAATCGGTTTCGGATTGTTTTCACCGCCGAATACGAATGTAATCATGGGTTCCGTTCCGCCGAAGGACACATCAGTCGCTTCAGCGGCAGTTGCAACAATGCGTACGGTTGGCCAGGCGATGAGTATGGGAATACTGACATTGGTGTTTGCATTTGTAATGGGTGACGTTCCTATCATTCAACAGTATTATCCTCTATTGATTCAAAGCTGTCAGATAACATGCATTATCTGTGTGGTATTGTGCATAGCTTCTGTTTTTGCTTCATTTGTTGGAATCAAATCTGATAGCTAGTTTAATTCATTGAGCAAATCAAATATCTCTTTAGATTTCATATGGCATCTATTAAATGTATGTTTTATATTTTTGGGATTTTTAGAATCATAATCCACCATATTGCGATATTTTCTTAATACATTAAGGTTTTGAGCTATTTTTGCACCAGCATTATTTCTATTTAAGTTGGGGTGCTTTTTAAATATGGATCTGGTTTCTTGGTGAACTCTGCCTGAAGTTGATTTCATGATTTTTTCATTGAAAGGATTTAAAAATATATTGTTTTCCAAAATGAAATCTCTAGACTCTAGAAAAGATGAATAATAGTATCTGCCAATTCCAGTTCTTAATTTTGCATTGTCTTCTTCATCACTGTAGCTATTGGCAAGTTCATAATATTCATACCAATCGAAATTATTGCTATTCATATTGTTCCACCAAAATTATGTACTCAATTGTTGTTTTAGGATATTTGTCAATTAACATGTCACAAAGCAAATCCTCTTTTTGAAGTAATTGGTCGGATTCCAAATCGGAGTAAATTACTATTTCAAGAATTTTTTCATTTGGATCGGTTTCCTTCATGAAATCAATAGAAAGTTTTCTGTATGGCAATTCCTTTGATAGGATTTCAGGCAAATTCAGGATTATTTTTTCCATTTCTTTGTCGCTGATAATGAATTCATTAATTTCATCAAAATTATTTGATGGAAATTTAAAATGATTTTTTAGAGATTCGTCAGGTGAAATGTTTTCCTTTTGCATGTTTTCTAGTCCGGTATATGTATTCTCCTGTGGAATTTGCATTTCCAATCTTTGCGGGTAATTTCGGTGCATGGTTTTATCCTCCAGAATTTTTTTTAAATTCAATTTATCCTTTGTTTTAATCATTATTTAAAGTTTTACATCTTAATTGAGGTCAATTTTTCTATATTGATATAAAATTTTAATTATATTTAAAATAAAAGCTTTTACGGTCGAATCAATATTGCATTGAATCTGTAATTTTTTTAAAATCAACGTTGAAGTTCAAACAAAGATATTTTTCTAATTAATGGATTTGTTGTCTCAATATATAAAATACGCAGTTTAAAATGAGAACAATTTTTAAAACTCGTACAATTTTATGGCAACATCTTTTAAATTGCTTTAAATTCATAAAATTGCTCTTACTTCGTAAAATTGTCTTTAAATTAAATAAAATAATTTATACTGTTGATTGAAATATATTTGAATAATCAAACTCTTGACCCATGGAGGTGATATTATTTTAGGTAGAATAATATTGCCAATAGTAGGATTTAAAACAGATGTTTTAATGAATGCTCTCTTTGGCAAAACCACTAATTCAACAGGAGGAATCCTTATGAGTATCCGAGAGAAATTTTGGATTGGAGTGCTCATACACACCACTATTTCATGGTGTCTTGCATTCTACCTCATATGGGTTATATATTAAGTTAGCATGAGGCCATAGGATTTCACCTTTAAATTGTAGAAAATAATCAAATATTATGATGATTGTTTATCAATGGCCTTAAACAGCCATATTTGGGTTTGTTTATTCATAATCGACACTTTCTACAATTTATAAATTAAAATTAATAAAGTTTATATATCAATTGTTTCATATCATATCATAGAGTTTAAAATCCACTCTTTGGATACAATTAAATTCTAACGAATTAGTGGTTTAATTCAATGTCTATCTACCTAAACATGTGTAAACATGTTATAGACATTGAAATAACTAATCACCAGTCTTCAAGATTCATGTCATTATTCAAACTATTTTTTCCAAAACACATCTATTTTTGATATTGGTATCTTGCTTCTTAATGTAATTTCTATTCTGGAATCATGTGCTTAAGTTGGGCATAGTCATCATGATAATTTTAGATGTACCTTTAAAATGAGAGCAATTTTTAAAACTCGTACAATTTTTTCTTTAAAAATCGTTTAATAAGTTAAAATAAAAAAATAAGTTGAAAGATAAGTTCTATCTTTCTTCAATGGTCACTTTGTTCATGACGTCTCCTTGTTGGATTGCATTGACAACGTCCTGACCTTTAATTACTTGACCGAATACGGTGTGAACACCGTCTAAATGTGGTTGTGGGGAGTGAGTAATGAAGAATTGGCTTCCACCAGTGTCTTTACCTGCGTGTGCCATTGATAATGCTCCGGTTCCGTGTCTGTGTGGGTTTCCTTCAGTTTCACATTTGATAGTGTAACCAGGTCCTCCGGTACCGTTACCTTTAGGACATCCCCCTTGAATTACAAAGTCAGGGATTACTCTGTGGAAAGTTAATCCATCATAAAATCCTTCGTTTGCTAATTTTTCAAAGTTGGCTACAGTGCCTGGAGCTTCATTCGGGAATAATTCCAATTCAATATTTCCTTTATCAGTTTCGATTATAGCGACTTTCATTTTATCACCTATTTTTAAATAATATTAATATTATAAATATTAATGATTAAATAGTTTATGGAGGCATTATATGAATACTCAGGAATTAATAAAAATAGAAGATGATTATTTCATAAACACTTTCACAAGACAGCCTGTCGTACTGGACCATGGTGAAGGTGTAAAGGTAACTGACATTGATGGAAACGAATACTTGGACATGTTTGCAGGTATTGCCGTAAATGCTTTAGGTCATAATCATCCTAAACTCGTAAAAGCAATACAGGAACAAGCAGAAAAACTAATTCACATTTCAAGTATCTATTACAATGAACCTGCATTAATCTATGCAAAAAAATTGATTGAAATGACAAGCTTTGACAGAATCTTTTATGCAAACAGCGGTGCTGAAGCAAATGAAGGAGCTATCAAACTTGCAGTGAAATACACCGGAAAAAGCGAAGTCATATCAACTGTCGAATCATTCCACGGAAGAACAGTCGTGACACTTGCCGCAACCGGACATGAACATTATCACGAACCGTTCAAGGCAATACTTCCTAAAGGTTTCATTAATGTTCCATACAATGATATTGAAGCAATTAAGGAAGCAATAACCGAAAATACTGCAGCAATCATTGTTGAACCTATTCAGGGTGAAGGTGGAGTTAATGTCCCTGATATCGAATACCTCCAGGAAATAGAAAAAATCTGTCATGAAAATGACATTGTTTTCATTGTAGATGAAGTTCAGACAGGTTTTGGAAGATGTGGAACACTGTTTGCACATGAACTCTTTGACGTAAAACCTGACATCATGACAATGGCTAAAGGTATAGGTGGAGGAGTTCCAATGGGTGGAATCCTTGCAACAGAAAAGGTTGCCAGCGCATTCGTACCTGGAGATCACGGAACCACTTTCGGTGGAGGACCTCTTGTCTGTGCTGCAGCTAATGCGGTTTTGGACACAATCGTTGATGAAAATATCCTTGACAATGTCAATGAGGTTGGAGACTACTTCATTTCAGAGCTTAAGAAATTGGACAAGGATGTAATAGCTGAAGTAAGAGGAAAAGGTCTTATGGTTGGTCTTGAACTCACCAAACCTGGAGCTGAATATGTGGACAAACTCCGAGAAGCAGGATTTTTAATCAACTGTACTGCGGATAAGGTCTTGAGATTCGTTCCACCACTTATAATTACAAAAGAAGAAGTCGACGAGTTTGTAAAAGCTTTGGATGAAATTTTATAAAAAATTAACAAGAGGTTTTGTTTATGGCAAGGCGGGTAGAATATTTATGCAATACTTGTGGATATACTTACACTTCCATAGATGAAATATTTTGGATTGATGAAACAGGTCAGGTTAACATAAAGCCGTTGGTAAAGTCAACATCTGCAGAAAGCTCAATCGCACCGGTCAAAGGATTTTTTGCTAAATATTATTGCTATGGATGTCAAAAATTCGTAAATAAATTCATAATATATAAAAAATCCCTTGAAATGGATGACGGTGAGATAATTCAGATGATTGAGGATTCCAGTGATGATTCAAAAATCATTCAGTTTGACGATGAGTTTCAAAGATGCATAGAATGCGGAAGCGAACTTGCTTCAAAGGCCGATTACTCATTTGCACTGGATACGGATGATGAATTCCACATTGGTGAAGACGATTATGACTTTTCTGCTGGCAATAAATTCAAATTTGCCGGAATCTATCATGGTTATTTCTGTTCAAACTGCAAAAAGCAAATCAACAAATTTGTAATAACTGAAAACAATGCAAATTTCACAGATTCTGAAATCAAGGCCATTCTGAACGAGCATACCAATGACCTGACAATATTCATTCGCCGTGATTTTGATATTTGTCCTGATTGCGGTGAAGAGGTATACTACCTGAATCAGAATTCCACATGCCCGAAATGCAGAAAAGATAGTTTAACCGTCGTAGGTCATATGATGGTGGACTAAATCTTTCCTTTTCTTTTTTTCAATACTTTCTCAAGAGATGTAGAAATCTCCAATGTTTCAATCTTATCCAGATTGGCCCACATCCAGTCTGTGTGCTCTTCGCTTATTTTCACATCACCTGAAACATCATCAAGATACATTATCAGCTGCACGGTTCTTTTGTGCATGTAATCGTTTTGAACGGCTTCACAGAAGTCCCCCACTTCACAGTCAAGATTTGTTTCCTCCTTGATTTCTCGGATAAGGGCATCTGCAAAGTGCTCTGCCTTTTCAACTTTTCCTCCAGGAAGTTCCCACATCTCCGGGTCGGTTCTGCTTTTCGGATGTCTTTTTACAATCAATATTTCATCATCACTGTTTTTGATGATTCCCCTTACTGTTAGTCCATATGCCGGTTTCATTGTATCACTACATTATCTTTTCAAGGTACACATTAATAACTTGAACGGAAATTCCATTTCCTTGAAAAATTTTAAATAAAGCGAAATCCATAATTATAAATATAATGTAACTTTTTTAGGAGTTTTAATTATGGATTTAAATATAAAAGTTAACGACAAAAACCACCTTGATATCGGTGGAGCAGATGCAGTTGATATTGCAGAAGAATTCGGAACTCCAACCTTTGTGATTGATGAAAACAGGATAAGAGAAAACTATAAAAAATTTTATGGTGCATTTTCAAAATATTATCCTGACTTCAAGGTGTTCTATGCATGTAAAGCAAATACCAACATCGCTGTCATGAAAATTTTGGAAAGCGAAGGTTGCTGTATTGATGCAGTATCTCCTGGTGAAGTTCATATCTCCAAAATGGTAGGATTTTCCGGAGACAGAATTCTTTTCACAGGTAACAACATCACAAATGAAGAGCTAAAATATGTCCATGACGAAGGTGTTGTCCTAAACATCGATTCAGTTTCAGCATTGAAAAGATTAGCTAAAATGGTTGATCCTGAAGGATTAAAACTTTCATTCAGGGTAAACCCAATGGTAGGTGCAGGACATCACGAACACACCATTACCGGTGGTGTAATGAGTAAATTCGGTATAATGGACAATGAAGCTGTTGAAGTATACAAATTAGCTCAGGAATTAGGATTCAACCCAATCGGTATGCATTCCCACATCGGTTCTGGAATCTTGGACCCTGAACCATTCAAATTGGCTGTCGAATCAACTATGGACATTGCAGGACAAGTCCATGAAGAAACAGGAATCAACTTTGAATTCATCGATTTCGGTGGAGGTATAGGTGTTCCTTACACTCCTGATGAAAAACTTCTTGATTTGGATAAATTCGCAGAAGTCAATATAGGATTGTTCAAAGAAAAATTGGAAAAATACGGCATGGAAGAACCTACAATGTTTTTAGAACCTGGAAGATACCTTGTTGCTGATGCAGCAGTACTTCTTGTAACTGTAAACAGTGTAAAACAAAGCTACAGAAAGTTCATAGGTGTGGATGCAGGTTTCAACACACTTCAAAGACCTGCAATGTACGGTTCATACCACCATATTGTAGATGCAAGCAGAATGGATGCTCCTAACACCCAAGAGGTTGACGTTGCAGGTAACGTATGTGAATCAGGAGATCTCTTTGCACGTGACAGGCCGCTTCCAGACATCGAAGAAGGCGACATTTTAGGAATCATGAATGCAGGTGCATACGGATTTACCATGTCTTCAAATTATAATTCAAGACCACTTCCATCAGAAATACTCGTAACTGATGGTAAATGCACAGTAATTCGTGAAAAACAAACTTATGAAGATTTATATGCTAAACAAAGCATTCCACCACACTTAAAATAAGTTGATACCATGGTAGATTTAAAAGGATTAAAATTTTCAAAAATGCACGGAATCGGGAATGACTTTCCTATAATTGATGAAAGCAAAGGCAAAGTCATACCTGAAGAAGATAAACCTGAAGCATGCAGATTCTTATGCCACAGAAACTTTGGAGTTGGTGGAGATGGTGTATTATTTGTAGAGCCATCTGATGTTGCTGATATCGGGTACAGAATGTTCAATCCAGATGGAAGCGAAGCTGAAATGTGTGGAAACGGAATAAGATGCTTTGCAGATTTCGTATACAGAAAAGGCATTTTAAAACAGGAAAAAATGACTGTTGAAACTCGTGCAGGAATTAAAACTATAGAAATTACATTGGAAAATGATGAACCTGCATTATTTAAAGTTGATATGGGTTTATCTACCTTTAAAACTCCTGAAATTCCAATGACTGCTGATGTTGATGAATTTTTGGACGGTGAATTGGAAGTTGTTGATACTACATTCAATGTTACCGCAATCAGCGTTGGAAATCCTCACGCAATAATCTTTGTTGATGATGTGGATGCCATTGACATCAACAAATACGGTCCTGCCATTGAAGCACATGAAGTTTTCCCTGAAAAGATCAATGTACACTTTGTTGAAGTCATTTCAAAAAATGAAGGTAAAATGATTACTTGGGAAAGAGGCGCTGGAGTTACCCTTGCATGCGGTACCGGTGCGACTTCCACAGCTATTTCCGGTTTCAAATTAGGCTTATTTGATGAAGATGTCTTGCTTCATTTGCCTGGTGGAGACTTAAAATTCAATATTTATGAAAAAGACGATGAGCTAGGAGCATTCATGAATGGTCCTGCTGAACTTGTCTTTGATGGAGAATTCTAATTCTCCTACATTCCTCTTTTTTTACGATATAGTCCTATTGCAATATCTGCAATGGCCAGTATGAAAATTAATATTGTCCATATTGTTATTTCTTTTCTGATTATTGCAAATGCGGCTCCTAAAGCCATCAATATGACACCAACATAAACTGATTTTTTCCATTCTTCCATTTTATCACCTGTATTATATTTTGTAAGCATTAATTAATGTAATATCTTCGAAAAAGAAATGCTCTGAAGCAGCTATTTCTGCTATAAATCCTAATTCATCTAATATTGCAAGAGTTTCATCATTGCCTGAAAGTGAAGACTGAATCATCTGGACAATTCCACCATCATTTAAATGATTTCCCACTTCATTTAAAAATAAGTCAATGACTTTTCTTCCATTTAATCCACCGTCGAAGGCATAATTTATTGTGTTGTCTAAAACTTCATCATCTTCGGTAGGTAGATATGGAGTATTGAATAGAATTACATCAAACTTTCTATTTTCCACAACTTCAAAGAGATTTCCCCATAGGATTTCAATGTTTTCAATTCCGTTTTCGGCGAAGTTCTTTCGGGCAAGCTCGCAGGCATCGAAATTGATGTCTGTCACTGTGATGTCATCGGTTAATCTTGAAGCGTACATCGCAACGATTCCCGAACCTGTTCCTATTTCCAAAACGCTCTGTCCTTTTTTGATTTCGAGATTATCGGCCAAAAGGTAGCTGTCTTCTGCCGGAACATAAACATTGTCATCAGTATTTATAATAAAGTCAGGCATAACATCACTCATTAAAAATAGGATTCAATTTCTTTGATAAAAACAATATTTCTTCTGGAGTCAGCTCAACAACTCTTTTTGAGAGATATTCATTAAGTTCATCGTCTTCAATTGCATTCAACCTTTTTTTGAGAATCTTTTTGTCGATATTGCTTATTATGTGTCTTGAATCAATCAAAGCATTTTTGATTTTCTTGTTTCTGTGCTGAAATAGCGCTTTTGTAAAATTAGAGTATATCTTAAAGTCGTCATCGGATATTTTGTTTTCCTTTGGAGTCAGCTTGACGACAGTCGAGTCAATTTTTGGTTTTGGAATGAAGCTTTCTGCACTGACGTTTGTCAGAGTTTCGACATTGCACTTGAAATATAACATTGCTGAAAGCCTTGAATAGTTTTTACTTCCGACTTCCCCGTTCATGCGATCGGCAAATTCCTTTTGATACATTAAAATGGCCAGATCAAAGTCGTATTCTAAAAATTTGAATGTGATGGGTGATGAGATTTGATAAGGTAGATTTGAAATGATTTTGTTGAATTTCGGAAAGTCAACTTTCAGTGCATCATCATTGATTAGCTCTACATTATCTATTTTTTCATCTTTAAGTCGTTTGGTTAGAATCTTGCAGATGTTTTCATCTTGCTCAATTGCAATTACCTTTTTGGCTTTTTTTGCAAGTTCAATTGTTAGTGTACCTATCCCGGTTCCTATTTCCAAAACAACATCGTTTTTATCAACATCCCCAAAGCCGATGATTTGATTTCTTTTGTTTTTGTCAATCAGGTAGTTTTGGCCAAGATTTTTATTTAATGTTATCCCATGTTGATTCAAAATGTTTTTGGTTATTTTAGATAAGGATTGGGAGGTATCACTAGTCAATTTATCACTTAGTTTCTTGGTTTTCTCTGTGGTTTCCTCTGACCTCTTGGAGGTTGTGTGAAAAGATTATACTTATTTTTACCTCTTTTTGGTGTGGAGGTATCTAATTCTTGCTGTACTCTTTTTACAATCATTCCTGCAGGGTCTGCTAGAGTAGGGAGCCTTTGTGAAAAGTCTTCAAAGCTTTCAAAAGGTTTTTCTTCCCTTGCTTCAATAATTTCCCACATGTATTTTTTACCAATTCCAGGAATTAACTCTAATTTATGAAGTCTTGTACTTAATGCTTCAGCAGTATTAAAGAATTCAACATATTTGTCTTCTTGTGATTCAACAATGTCTCGAATAGCATATTCTAATTCTATTCTACTTGTTGCAGTTAAGTTTTCATAATCTAATTTTCCAAGAACCCTGTATATCTTATCTCTTTTGCCTTTTCCAATATACACGGTATCCTGTATTTCTAAATCTACTCCAGTCTTAGGAGCTAATTCTAGTAAAGTGAATTGTTCTGTACCAATAGCTTGAGCAATGGCTTTTCCACCAAATTTGGACATGTCAGATTTAACATATCCACGACTTAAATAGTCAAGTACAACAGCATGTTCCTCTTTTTTTACTGTTGACGCTTTGTTATTTTTGTTTTTATTCTCCATTTTATCACTTCACTATTGTTTTTTCATAATCAAAAAATTGACTAAAGATAATCTTAATATAAATTATTGTTTTTAAATGTAATAAACATATCTAAAAAAAGTTAGTAGTTTATTGAAAAATAAGTAAATAAATAAAAAAAGAGAAATAGTTTAAGAACTATTCCACAACATCATATTGTTCTAGGATTTCTAAAATTCCTTCCATTTCTTCTTTGGTAGGTTGATATGGTTCTTTAGCAAAAATTAATCTTAAATCTGCTAAATCTTCAGGAACTAAATCCACAATATGAACTATTGCCCTAGTTCTTAAGTTAGGTAATAATTCTTGAAGCTTTTCCATAATCTCTTCACTGTCTTCCACAGAATATCTTTTGAATCTTGAAAGATGGTTTAAGGTTAAGTTTTGTTCATAGTTTAATTCATTGTCCTGTGAGAAGTCTTCAAGAATTTCTTTTACTTTTGAGCTTGGTATTGCTTCACTATCAATTATTTCTTTTCCGATCATAAAAATCAGTTTTGTAATTTTAAGTGGTCTGGTCTTACGATTAAATCTTTAGCTTTGTTTCCATCTTTTAAGGATACGATGTAAGCTTTACCTTTTTGACCAGTGATTTTACCAGTTTTACCATGGAATCTAGGAGCTGGTTGTCCTTTTTGAATACTTGGGTTAATGGTAATGTGAACTAAGTCTCCTTCTTCGAATCTTTGGAGTCTGTTAGTAATCGGGTTAGTTCTGCCCGGTCTTTGTACTTTAGTCATTTTTTTTCTTGATCTACTTTTTAATCCTCTTGATCTTTGCATTTGAATAACCTCTTAATCAGTAGTCTGGGTATAAATCTATGTTATCAGCGACCTAGTATTAAAAAGCCCATAAATACTAGTAACATAGAATGTTAAAATAAAAATTATCATCCAGTGATATGATAATATTATATTTTTAGTTTAATCTTATTAATATACTTTTAGTTTTTCATATCCAATTTTTGAAAATTCAAAACTAAAATAAAAAAAGAGAGGAAAGTTTTTCCTCTTAAGCTTTAACTTTTAAAGTTGTTTTGATGGTGTTTCTATTGACGCTAAATTTTATTGGGTATGTCTTTCCCACTTTGAGCTTGCTGATAAACTTTTTATTAAAGGTAAATATGGCGTTTCCATGTTTATTGGTTTTTATTGCATATGATTTACCATTTAATTTGAGCATTACCCATATGCGATCAATAGCAGTTTTGCCGTTTTTAACTGTTGCTTTTACAGTGAGCTTTTTAGCGGATTTTTTCACGGTGAATTTTTTTGTTTTAAGGTTTTGTTTTACCTTAACGGTCCTTTTGATAGTTTGGCCTTTGTAGGTAGCGGTTAGTTTGTATTTTCCAGGTGTTGCTGTGTCAGGTATTTTTAAGGAAATATAACCTTTGGCATTTGTTTTTAATTTGTAGTTTTTCTTGTTAAATTTGACTTTAACTACCTGATTTTTACCGACAGCCTTACCGTCATTTCCGATAATTTTTGCTTTAAACTTATGTCCGTCAAAGTAATACATTACAATGTTTTTAGCACCGCTGAACCTTGAAACAACTTTGATTTTGCTTTTCTTTACCTCTTTGGTTTTTGGATTTTTAACCGAAACTGTTTGTGTTTTGGTTAATTTTTTAAATTTAAGGGTTATGTATCCGTTTTTGTCAGTTGTATATGTTTTGGATTTACCATTAATTGATACTTTAGCCTTGGTTTTTGCTAACGCTTTTCCAGCAGAATCCACTAATTTCACTTTATAGTTGTAGTTGCTTTTGTAGCCTCTTGCAACATTTTTTGAAATTACTGTATTTTTTATTTTGACATAGCTCACAATTTTTGTGTTGTTGAAGATTGTTGTGATTTTGTATCCTCCTGGTTTGGCGTTTATGTTAAGCTTAGCCAATCCGTCAGGACCTGCAGTTCTTGTATATTTCTTTTTGTTGAATATAAAAGTAACCTTTTCGCCCGGGCTGACTTTTGCGGTAAATGGTTTTGTATTTTTATAGTATTTTACCAGGTTTTTAGTGACTTTAATATCGTCAATTGTGTATGCTTTTACAATAGCTATTTGGTTAACGCTTTTAAGGTCTTGCCAGGTTTTTCCATTATTGGTACTTGCATAACTTTTTCCGGATTCGACAGGAATTCTGGTTTTAGAAACAGCAAACATTTTATTAGAGAATCCTACTACAAATTTATCTCCTTTTTTGACTTGGATAAGACTATTCAGTTGGATTGTTTCATATCCTCCATATTTGCTATTGCCTTTTTGTGTATGCATTTCAATACCATTTACAATTATTATCACTTCATAGGCCATGCCTGCTTTTAAAAATTGGGTTCCCACAGCTGCAATCAATGTGTCTTCTGCAGCGACAAATTCATTGAAATACCCTGAGACCTCTTTATGATAATAATTTTCTCCACCGATATCATGCTGATAAATCCTATCGTAGGACTCGTTGGTAATAACGTAGGCAATGCTGGTAGCATCTTTTCCCATGGAAGTGTCGTAATAGGAAAGATAGAAATATCCTCCGTCTCCCCAGTCGCTTCCCCAACTGTTTTTAACTATCCATGCACCATCACCAGGTGGTTCGATGAGGAAGTTGTGTTTGGAATAAGTGTCATTCCATCCGACAATACAGACTCTGTGGTCTGTTGCTTTTTTGCCGTTATAAAATTGTGCATTTGTAACAGGATTATAGTATTTTGATTCATTAAAGTCTGCATAATGGTTAACTGCTACAGCTCCATATTTTACTAGAGCGGTTTTAATTGCTTTTTCACGGTCTCCAGGTTTTTTACTGTCAGGAATAATAACAACATTTTGAATGTGAAGGTCATCGGAAGTTGTTGACACTGGGGAAATTTTACTAAGTTCATCATACTCCTCATATTTATCAGGGAAAATTCCTAACCAATTGACCAGATAAGACCAGCCTACAAATTCACTTGCGCCTTCAGTTGTGCCTTTTTTTCCATATTCCGAATATTGAAGCCCGATATTTACACCATTATTTACGGATAATGAATATGTTTTGTTTGTATATCTGAGTAATGCAGATTCTAGGGCTGCAAAATTACCGAATTCCCAACATGAACCCATAAATCCTTGGTTTTTAACAGGTGTGACCCAACCGTAATCTCTTAAATCATATTTCTCTGCTCCTATTTCACCAGTAGGGTTGTCGACTATTTTAAAAGGTTCTGCTGTATTTCTGAAATTGTAAAAGTTATTTTTATTGTTGAATGATCTGACGTCATTGAAGTAACTGTTTTTTGTATTTGATTTTATTTTTCCATATACTGTGTATATGCTTGTGACATTGGAAGGATTGTTGAATGCATTGTTTTGTAAAGATAAAGTGGTATCGTATGCATAGAGTGTAGAAACGGTTGATCCAAGGTTGTCTCGGAAAACATTGTTTTTAATAGTTACGGTTCCCATATCAAAATAACATGCTCCTCCGTAGGATACTTTATCTATTAATCTGTTGGATCTGAATATTGAGGTTGAAATGCCTACATTAGCATAACTTGTATAGATTGCACCACCATCGTATTCCGCTGTATTGTAAGTGAAATTTGTATCGGTAATTCTTAATTTTCCACCTAGCTGAAGGATGGCTCCTCCAAATCCAGAGTAACAATTATTAAATTTGGTGTTTTTAATTGTAACTAGTGCATTTTTGATATCATTTTCGTCTGCGGGGATATCTATAAAAATAGCACCACCATTATTGGTACTGGATATATTGTCAAATTCACAGTCAGATATTGTTAATTTATTACTTTTTTTAAAACAAATTGCTCCTGCAGTTCTATTTGCAAGCAGGTTTTTGAATTTTGATTTGGAAATTGTTACATTGGAATATTCCTCAGCAAATATTGCAGTTGAATATTTGGAAGTTGTATTCAAAAAGTTGGAATTTGATATTTTTGCTATTGCGTTATATATGTAAATTTGACCTTTAATTGTTTTATTGGAGCTACTGATGAATGTGCACTTGTTAATGTTCAAGTCACTTCCATAAGATGTTATTGAAGCACCTTCTTCTCCGAAGTTGTCAATGAAGTTACAATTTTTAATATCTGCTTTGTATCCCTTAACAAAAACGGCTCCGACTTTAATATCGTCAATGGTTCCATTACTATTACAATTTATAAAAGTTACATTATCTAATATTAAATTGGAATAACTTACGATTGCTGAACCTGAATCACATAATCCGTTTTTAATAATTAAATTCTTTATTGTAAATGTTCCTTTACCGGAAAAATTAAATGCTTTTGCCTGATTGTCACAGTCAATTACATGATTATTACCGTTGATTTCAAAGCTATATTTATTTATATTAATTCCTTTATCATAATTCACATCGGTTGTCTTGTTGAACTTGTAATCTGTATCTAGATCTAGTTTTGACTCTGATATACCTACATCAGCCCATAAATCTAGAAACGTACTGCTTTTTACATTATCTTCCTTTAAAACATTCTCTGCCGTGTTGTCAGTGTCGTTCAAATCAGCTGCCGATATTGCAGAGATTGAAATCAATAAAACAAACAACATGAGAGTGAATGCTACGAATTTGTTTGATTTCATAATACTCTCATCCATTATATTTACAATTGTTATATATAACAGATTAAAATATTTAAATCATTCAGTTTTGATGTGGAAATTGTTAGGTATATATGCTGATGGTTCAGTGATTAAAAAAAATAAGGTGGAAAAGATAACTAAATTTAGTTATCTTCAAATCTTCTTCTGTCAATTAACTCTTGACGTTTACCTGGGTTCCATCCACCGGAAGCGGATTTTGCACGGCCTACTTGTTGTACGTATCCGGTAATTCTGTCATACCATTCTACGTCTTCACTTTCGCCGCAGGTAGGACAAGTGGTATTTAATCCTTTCATTAAGGTTTTACATTTTAAACAGAAGCTTAATGCGGAACTGTAAGCCCAGAATCCGATATCGGATTTTCTTGCAATTTTGTCGGTTAAGCTCATTAATGAATCAGGGTCTGAGTAGGATTCTCCCATGAATGCATGGAAGATGTGTCCACCTGGAGTTAAGCTGTGGTACTGCTCTTCAATCTTGATTTTTTCAATTAATGATGCGCCGGTGTCTACTGGTACATGGGAAGAGTTGGTGTAGTAGTTAGCGTTTCCTTCACCTTGTACAATAGCCTGATCGCCAAATTGTTTTTTATCAAGAGTTGCGAATCTGTATGCGGTTGATTCTGCAGGAGTTTGGAGAACACTCCATCTGAGTCCAGTTTCTTCCTGTAATTTTTTAGCCCTGTCATTGACGTATTCGAGACATTTTACACCAAACTTGTTTGCATCTGGGTTTTCAATGCCTTCTCCGAATAAGGATAATAACATTTCGTTAAGTCCAACGAAACCGAAGGATAATGTTGAGTTTTGGATTCTGTAGTAGGAATCTTCAGCTACTTGCTGTTTTAAGAATGGTAATATGTGGAAATCGTTTAAACATTTTAATCCTTGTTCTCTTCTAAGCATTAATGTTTCAGTTGCTAGGTCCATGTATTCGTCTAGGTATTCAAATACTTGGGTTTCATCTTTGGATTGGTATCCGATTCTTGGGAAGTTTAAGGTTACGTATGCGAGGTTACCTGTTCTTAAACAGTCTTGATCCCAGTCACCAGTCCAGGTATCTTGTAAACAGGTTCTGCAACCCATGTAGTTTGCCATTTTTCCTCTGTATTTAGGGAACATGTTTACAAAGTAGGATGAACCGTATTTTGCAGATAATTCATGTACCAAACGGATGTCGTCATCATATTCGCTGGTCATTGTTTCAGGTCTTAAGGTGTAAATTGTATTTGGGAATAAATGAGGTTTGCCTTCATTGTCTCCAGCGAGTAAGGTTTCAGTAAATGCTCTTTGGATTAATCTGGTTTCTTCTTCAAAGTCAGCATAGGTTCCGACTACTTGACCTTTAGGTCCGTATGCGGTTTCATCTTTTAGGAAATCAGGAACACCGAATTCCAATGCCATACTTGTAAATGGAACTTGTGAACCTCTTGCAGCGTAAGCCATGTTTAGGTTGTAAACGAGCATTTGAACTGCTTGTTTGATTTCATCGTATGTTCTTCCTCTTGCAAATGGTGCTACAAATACGTTCCAAAGGGACATTCCTTGTCCTCCGGACATGTTTTGTTGTGCTGCAAGCATGATTTCACCAGTGTGGTTCATTAAGGTTTCCATGTGGTTAGGTGCGCCTGCAATGGAGGTGTGGTCACCAGTACCGTCAACTTTAAGTCCGTATTTGATGAATGTTCTGATGTCGTGTTGCATACAGTTTAGAGGTCTTCCTGCGAAGAATTCCAAATCGTGAATGTGGATGTCACCTGCCATGTGTGCATCTGCCAAGTGTGCTGGTAACATTTTTAATAATGCGTATTGTTTTAAAGCTTCGTCTGCTACGTGTTTGTGAATACTTTCAGGGTTGTGAATCATGTTTGCATTATCTCTGTTACCGTTTTCGATTAAAGAGGTAATGTTGTATACAGGAATACCTAAACGGGTGTAACGACTTCTTAAGTCTTCCAATCCGTATTCGATTAATTTTGTGTTAACCATTTCCCTGATCATTGGAGCGGTCAAGTATTCGACGTTTAATTTTTTGAGTTCTTTCCAGGTTTCAGTAGCGATTTCAAAAGCGGTTTCTTGGCTAGCACCTGTTTCTTCAATTAAAGTGTTTGCAATTTTTGATAAATCGAATGCTTCGATTGTATCTCTTGATGTACGAACTTTTAATTGGGTGCTTGCTAAGTATTTGTTTGCAATTTCTGTGTCGATGTCTTCAAGACATTCGTAAACGATTTTTTTGATTTCTTTGGTTGTAATTCCATCATATAATTGGGATACAACGGTTGCTACAATCTTATCAGATTCAAAAAAAGGAGTTTCAACCATTACTAAAGATTTTACTAATTTTTCGTAGCTGAATCTCTCTTTTATACCATTATTTTTCTCTACGTTTATTTTAACGGATTCATTTAAATTATTTCCGATTTCTGAACTTCTTTCCATATATTATCCACCTTATTCATTCTATATTAATTAATATTGAATTTAATTGTATAATTATTGTTCGTATTAATACGAACATAATTACACTTAATTCATTTATCTTTTTTAGTATATATATTGTTCGTCTTGATACGAACAATGTTTGTGCTCTCTGAAATTTACTATATTATTAATATTAAAAATATGATGTCCGAGAGCACATGAAAAGTAATCATGATTTAGAAGAAAATGTCCAATGAACTCTGCTTGGACTTGTCACTTTCAAAAAGCGAGTTGATACCAAATTCCTGAATCTCAAGTCTCTGTTCTAAGTAATGGGAAACAGGGTATCTGTTTACCAAATCCCTTGAGATTTCAAGATACTTTGTAACAGATCCTTTTGAAACGGACAATATCAGATTGCCTCCACATTTGCATTTTCCGGTAAGGGGCATTCTTCTATATTTTGCTCCGCATTTGGTGCATCTGACCTTCTGCTTGGAAAATGCCCTAGAGTTACCCATAATGTCCGGCAGGAAGTGGGAAGATAAAACCTTTTCAACAACTCCCCTTTGGTCCACTGCCCTTATCTTTTCGGCAAGGGTGATTTGGGCCTCCACCTTTTCTCTCATTGAAGGCAGTCTCTTGTAAAGACACACTGTAGGACCTGCATGAATGCTTGAGGTGTGGTGTGAAAACATAAGTCCCTCATATTGCTGTGGTGTTCCCAAATGCATCTCCACATTGTCAATGTATTCCAGAACGTCAGCCGGCTTGTGGGGGGTATAGGTTTCCTCATAGAATTCAACAGGGAACCTTTCGAAAATGTCCAGGTTGTGGGATTCGTCGTCTATCTCCTCAGGATCAATTCTTGAAGATAAAACCAATGGAGCATCCATACTTCCACCTCTAGTATTCGGAAGGTATGTCTTTGAAAAGTTAATCAGGGCATCTAAAAGAAGCATTACAGCATCTTCGTCACTGTCACAGTTTCTACGTTTTGCAGAATGGAAATACGGGTGGGCATAACATCCGAGCGCCTTTGTAAATCCGACGATTCTTCCAAGAACTCCTGCTGATGTGTGCGGCGCAAGGCCTGCAACCAAATGCCCAATCAAATCGCTTCTTTCCTTGACATTGTAAAACGGCTCCATATCATAGTAGCGTACAAGTTCATCGTCAATGAACTGGGCGGTTCTGAGAAGATACTCTCCACAGTTGTCTGAAATAACGATGTCCTGAACCCTGAGTTCAATGATTTGGTCTTCACTTTCAATAGGATTTCCATAACAGTCCTTTTCATAGCCCATTTCCAAAAGCTTTTCAACTGTAACTCCAATTTCTTTCGGAACGAAATGGGTTAGGGGCAGGTCAGTTGAATCGTGACGAATTGTTCCGTCCTTGAATGTAAACACTTCATTTTTAGCTCTCAATATTCCCTTTTCAAGAGGTTCAGGCAGCTTTGCCTCTGAAATCATTCCGACAACACCTTTAACCTCATCAACCCTTCTGACCTTAACGTTGTCTGAAGCTTTTTTGAGCATGCTTGCAAGAGGAATGCTCTTTTGGCTAGGCTTTCTCATTTCGGTCGGATGGCCACATTCCGGACATAATGAATTGTATGAGCTTACTCCACATTCTGGATTGGTACATTTTCTTCTTGACAGTTCAATTTTGATGTTTCCCTTCTTGGCTGCGGTAGCTATCAGTCTTCTGGAGCCTCCATAATTACCGATAGGAAAGAGCCCATGCGGTGCAGGTTTCATCAGTCTTTCCTTGGATTTTTCAGGCCTACCTACACGGGTTCCAATATATGCTGGAGCCTTGTTCTTGATTTCAACAGGGGAAATCTCATTCAATGCCTCAATTGTGGTTGTCTTTTCAGGCAGTTTTTTGGACAGTGTAATTACCAGAGCGTATGAATGATCCTTGTCGATAATGATTTTATCGTCACGTACAATATGGGGAACACCGATTATTTCCAGTGTTCTTTTCTGATAGGACAAATCCAATTCAAGCTCCTCATTGATCTTGTAGGTTGATTTGGCCTGATTTATCAAGTCAATCAATGAATTCAAATCTGCGATTGTAACGTCATTATAACAATAAGTGTATTTTGGGTGAAGCGGGATGTCATAGTCCTTGGAGAGTGTGAACGCTTCGATTGCGGTAAGATATTCATACTCGAGCTTGTGCATATCAAGGTCGTTGTTGTCTGCATCGAAGTTTTCGCTTCTAGTGAGCAGCTGTATCCACCACTCTTCACACCATCCGGACGGATACAAAGGCTGGTTGTTTCTTAAAAATTCTCCGAACGCAACGAGCATATCTCCTAAAAAGAGTATTTCAACCACGTCCTTTTTAAGCTCTCGGGCTTGTTTGATGCTGTCGATTGCCACGACATCGCCGTTTTTAAGCTTGACTATAGGTCCTTCAATGGAATCGACCGGAACGACACAGTTACCTTTTCCGGGATACTCGATTTTGAGTTGTGTTCCAACAGCCAAAAACTCAAGCAGAGCCATTGTTGCCGGATGAACTCCCATTGTTGCAAGGCCTGTATTTCTGCTTCTTCCATATCTGAGTCTGAATCCCCCCTTCTCTGAAGGATATCCTAAAATAGGCCTTCCGCCAATAATATCCTGGATGTATTTAGGTTCACTGACAATATCTGAATCGTCTCCGTCATCTCCTCCGGAATCGTCTTTTTTAGGTTTGGAATATTCGGTAAGCCATTCCCAGTTAAGGCCCAATTTATTGGAGATTTTATGAATCTTTTTTGATTTCTGGATAACTCCCTCAACCATCGCAAGAAGTGCTCCTCCACGAATGTTGTTGGTTTCTACACGTTCCAAATCCCTGTGTGACACTTCAACCTGGTCGGTCTGCTCTCCTGTTACTTCAACCGGAATGTTGTTTGCAGCGAATCTCACTTCTTCTGGTGTTGGTGAGTATTGAAGGTTTGTAACTTCGGATTCGTAAAGCTCGACCTCTTCCACGTATCTTTCGATTTCATCGTCTATCGGCTTGAACCTGTCGATGTTGATTGCCTGTCTGATTTTATCTCCTAAAAGAACTGCAAGTGCTGCAGCTGTACCTCCGGCACTTCTGATAGGGCCTGCAAAATAAACTCCAATGTATTTTGTTCCGTCAAAATTGTCCTTGATTTTAACATCGGAAATACCTTCCAGAGGTGCTGCAACCACTCCTTCTGTAAGGATAGCCAGCGCAGTCCTGAGACCCTGATCTGACCTTTGCTCTTCGTTCCATTCAGCCTTTTCGCCGGTGAGCGTAAATTTGCCTGATGCAATTTCAGCGGCAATTTCAAAGGCAACGGATTCTCTGTCCATATCTTTTTCCAATTCCTTGATACGATTTGCAACCCCTTCCGGACCAACAAGCCCTTCGACTCTTTCTGCTAAATCCTTTGCAAGAGGCACTTCAGTTTTTGTTTCAACATCTAAACCTTTTGACCTAGCCTCATTAGCTATATCGTATAGGTGATGGGTATCAGCTTCTAATCTGTCAAAATAATCCATTTTATCGCCACAAATTATTAAAATTAATTCAGTATATAATTATTGATTTTCATAATATTAATAATATTTGCAAGTGTGAAAATGTGGCTTGGAATTTTGACAATCTTTAAATATGGTGTTAAAGAAAAATTTAATTTTAGTATACTGGTGGTCGAATTTTGTTTTTATTGCTATTTTGGTGATATAAATGTCTGATAAAAAACCTGTTAATGCTATGTATGGCACTAAAATGAGTTTAAATCTTGATAAAATTAAAAATAAATCTAATGATGAAGTGGTTGAAGAGACTCCTGCTGTTGAACAAGTTGAAGAGCCAGTTTTAGAAGCTCCAGTTGAAGAGACTCCTGTTTTGGAAGAAGAGGAAGTTGAGGAAATTGAAGAGGCTCCTGTTTTGGAAGAAGAGGAAGTTGAAGAGGTTGTTGAAAAAACACTTGCTCCTAAAAAAGAAGATAAGGGTGTAGAAGAATCTGTTGAAACCTCTGTTGATTACAATGTAGTTTCCAAATTGAAAAAAGAGCTTTCTGAGAAAAATGAAAAACTTTCAAATCAATCAAATGAGCTTAATTACTTAACTAATAAAGTCATTCCAAGACTCAAAAAGGAAAATTCCGAATTGAAAAGCGTTAAGATTGAATTGACTGATGCTTTGGAAAAAAGTACAAGGAAATACTTCGACCAATTGGATATCAATGAGGATTTAAGTAATGAGATAGGAAAACTCGGTGCAGACGGTGCAGTCAATAAAGTAAGGGCTGATAAATTAGAAGCAGAATTGGAAACAATCAAATCCGATTACGAATCTAAAATTTCAGATTTAAAAGACGAATTGAATTCTAAAGATATTCATGAAGTTGACAAACTCAAAGAACAAAATAAAACTTTAAAACAAAGAATTGAAGATTTGAACAATGATATTGACTCATTGAAAGATGAAAACAATGGTCTCAATTCTGAAATTGCCGAGTTAAGAAAAGACCTAATTGAAATCGGTAATTATAAAGAAGAAGTGGATAAACAAAACAAGGATGCCATTTCCAAATATAAGGAAGAAATTTCTTCACTTAAAACTCAATTGAAAGTTAAGGAAAGTAGCTACGATAAGTTATCCAATGAAAACAACAAAACAATTACTGATTTAAGAAAACAAGTTAAAAAACTTGAAGAACAATTGGAAAAAGAATCCAACAAAGGATTATTCAATAGATTCAAATAGATGATTGATTTCATCTATTAACTTATTTTTTTTATGAAAACTGATGCTTATTTTATGGATGAAGCCATTAAAGAGGCTGAAAAATCTTTGGCTGAAGGTGGAATTCCAATCGGTGCCGTTCTTGTCAAGGACGGGCAAATCATTTCAAGAGGCCATAACAGGCTGATTCAAAACGATTCTGTATTATTGCATGCCGAAATGGATGCAATTGAAAATGCAGGGCGTCTTGATTATGATGATTACGTGAAATGCACACTGTATACCACTCTTTCGCCTTGTCCGATGTGCTCTGGGGCGGTGATTTTATATAATATTCCTCGTGTAGTAATCGGTGAAAACACCACTCTTATGGGCGCTGAAGGATTGCTTGAATGCAATTGCGTTGAAGTGGTTGTCCTGAACGATATGAGATGCAGGGATCTCTTTTTGAGATTTGCATGCAACAATCCGGGCGTTTGGGAAGACGAGCTTGCAAAGGTAGGAAACACTACGGAGGTTAAAGATGGAAATAATAGTGACTGACGAGCGTGATGTGCGCTTTGTTGAATTTTGCCGGTCATTCGGCTGTGTGGTCGATGACCCTCAGGTAGTTCTGCTTTTAAACAGATTCGGCAAGGTTGTGGGATGCGCCAGCTTCAAGGTTTATGATTCCGATTCCTGTGAAATCACTACGCTGTTTTTAAATTCCTATGACGACAGGGAAAAGATTGCCTACAAGCTGATAAGACAGCTTGAAAAGATTGCCATGGATTATGAATTCAAAAGTGTTGTCGTCAGCTTCGATTCAAGGGAAGACATTCTGGTTGAAATATTTGAAAAGCTTGATTATCAATTTGTCGATGAGCTTTTGGCGAAAAAAGAGTTCAAGAGTTTGATTTAATAACTGATTTTCTAAAATGCTTATTCAAATGTCTTGAATTCATACTTTTTTTTTTAAAAAATTAATCCTTTTATAAAGCAATATTTCATCTTAAAAACAACATAATTGATTTCTCCTTTAAATTGTGGGAATCTTCAAATATTACGATGATTGTTTTATAATGGCCTATTGGCTATATTTGAGTTTGTTTATTGTGGGAAAAATAGTCTTGGAGTGTAAATTCAAAAATGTTGTCATTAGCTTTGATTTAGGGGAAGATAGTTCGGTGAAAATTATCCTTATGGAATTTAAATAAGGAAGTAAAAAATAGAGAAATGAGTCAAAAAATTATTTAAAAAGAAATTTTTGCTAAAAAAAATAAATTTAAAAAAGATTAAGCTTCTTTTCTTAATCTTTTTACAACAAAGTCCTTATCCAAGCTTAATAAAAATGAGGCAGCTCTTGGGCCTTGTTTTTGACCGAGAATCATTTTATAAATTGCCTGGAAACCTTTTTGAGGTTTTAATCCTTGACCTTCAAGGATTTCATACATCGCATCGTGCAATTCAGCTGCATCACTGAATTCAGTATTTTCCATCAAATCAGCCAGGTCAGCCAGGAATTTGTCCTGTTCTTCGGTCAATGGCAATTTAGGCACGCTTTTTTCCTGAACCTGGAATTTCACGAATTTAGGTGCGTAATTGTCCAGCCAGTATATTACATTGTCGACCCTTTCCCTGTACTGGGCCATTTCTGTTTCGGTCAAATCACCAAATTCCTTATCTTCAAAGCTTTTGGTCAGTTGGGAGTTCCTTTTAAGGATCTCAAATATCTTTTCAAGGTTATCTCCTGCAATCTGATAAGCGTTAACAAGGAATCTGAACGGCGGTCTGAAAGGCAAAGGCGCATCAGGATTCATCTGAACTATTTCATAGATTTCCTTGAATTTTCTTTCCTCTTTTTCGGATGGAGCTTCCACTTCATCGTAGAACACTTTTTCAACTGTATCGAAACTGTCAATGAAGTCTAAAAACGGCATTTTAGGTGAGAAATCCTTTGCTTTCATAGGCTTTGATCTGAAGAGATAATAGTGAAGACTTTCTGCAGGTCCTATTTTCAGCCATTCCTCAGGTGCAAAGAAAACACCGTGTGATTTACTCATAGCTTCTCCGTCAAGGGTAATCCATTCGTATGGCACTGGATATGGTGCAGGATAGTCGAAAATTTCTTCTGAAATGACGCTGCTTACATCATATGACCCTCCGCTTGCGGCATGGTCTTTTCCAAAGGGCTCGCAGGTAACTCCCAATATTTTCCATCTTGCAGCCCATTCGACTCTCCATGTTAACTTTCCGTTTCCGGATTTGATGTCCATTTCACCGTCATGGCCGCATTCACATCTGTATTTTACAATGTCTCCATCAAAATCATAAGCTTCTGTGGTATTGACCCTTCCGCACTCTTCACAGATTGGATTATAAGGAAGCCAGTCATCAGCTAAAGGTTCCCTTCTGTATTCGTTGAATATCTCCTTGATTCTTTCCACATTTTCAAAGGCGGTTCTTATATAATCGTTATAGACTCCTGACTGATACATTTCAAAACCTGATTTCGCTTCCATTTCTATTCCATAATCATCTATTACTGAAAGCAAAGGTTTTTCGAAGTGCTCTACAAAGTTTGCACAGCATCCGTCAGGACATGGAATGGTTGAGTATGGCATTCCAAGGTATTTGTCATAATCTTCAGGCAATGGATAAGGGACTTTTCTGAGCGGATCGTGGTCATCAGCAATCCAGATGGTTTTAGCTTTCTTTCCTTTTTCCCTTAATTTTTTTCCAATTCCGTTAGCTATAAAAATGTCGCAAGAGTTTCCAATATGTATTGAACCTGAAATTGAGGTTCCACTTGCAATTACATGTTCTTCTACGTCTCTTTTAGCCAGTTCATCGGCTATGTTTTCAATCCAATGTGTCATATATTCACCGTAAATAAAAAAATTATCATTAAAATAAGTATACTAATAAGTCTTTGTTATTATTAATATAAAAAGATTAGTTTAATAAACCTTACCTAATAACATGTTAGGTAATTTTGATGAAGCATTGCCTTACCTTGATAAGGCAGCACAGATAGATGGAATAGTTTGAGTTTAAAAAAAATAAAATCCTTAATAGAAGATGAACGGATGATTAGGATGATAAAAAAATGTTATTTAATGTCTTATTGTAGAGATAAATCCCTACAATATTCTCGCAGACATTAAATTCATTATATCCCTAGAGGTTTACTTGAAAGTAACTCTCTTGTTTTAATAATTTATGGAATGTCATATATAAATTTAATCTTATTTGAAAATGGCAATTAAACAGTGGTCATCTAAGGGAAAAAACCTTCAAGAAAACAATAACATGTTTTCTAAAGACTATCATCGATATTTTGATAATATTTAATTGCCTAAAGTAGAGGTGAAATGTGAGTCATTATCTTCAATCAACATTGAAAACATTAATATCTTTAATTATTGAAAAAATATTAAAACTATATGTTCCAATCATGAAAATAATTATCTCCATTAGTTTCGCCTCCTTGGGATATAATGGGGGAACACCATAACAGATGCGAGAAAAAACTGTTACAATTAGAAAATAAATATTTGTTAATAATCATTAACATCATACTTATCTGCCTCCCTAACATTAATTGAAGGCTTTTTAACTAGATATATATTGTTAAATAAATAATTTAAATCTTGTTGAACTCATTTAGTAAAATTGCAGTGATTATGACAATATATATAAAGTTTTCGGCAATATAAATCAAAATAATATTTGAAAATCAATATGATGGGGCCATTTAACAAAATTGTTCTAAATGTGAGAAATTGCTTGATGGTTAAAAAAAATAAAAAAAGAAGTAAAATAGATATGATTATCTATTTAATGAGGTCGGAATCGGATTGGTCCAACCATTCGTTAACGATTTTTACTGCACAGAAGTTACCGCACATGGTACAGGTGTCTTCTTCTTCAGGAGGTCTTTGATCTCTTTTTGCACGTGCAGCTTCAGGGAACATTGCACAAGCATATTGTGCTTCCCAATCGAGAGTTTTTCTCGCTTCAGCCATTGCTAAATCCTGTGAACCATCGATTTGTCCGGTTGCTAAGTCTCCAGCGTAAGCTCCAATTTTAGTAGCTATTACACCTTCCCTTACGTCATCTGGGTTAGGAAGAGCTAAGTGTTCTGCAGGAGTTACGTAACAGATGAAGTCTGCTCCGGCTTTTGCGGAAGATGCTGCACCGATTGCAGATACGATGTGGTCGTAACCTGGTGCTACATCACATACGATAGGACCTAACATGTAGAAAGGAGCGTTGGAACACATTTTCTTTTGAATCATTACATTTGTTGGAATTTCATTGATTGGAATGTGTCCAGGTCCTTCAATCATACATTGCACTCCGGCTTCACGGGATCTGTCGATTAATTCTCCTAAAATGATCAATTCTTGGATTTGAGCCCTGTCTGTTGAATCAGCAATGGATCCTGCTCTCATACCGTTAGCGAGTGAAAGAACAACGTCATGTTCTTTTGCGATTTCTAAAACGTAATCGAAGTTTTCGTATAATGGGTTTTCTTTTTCATTTTCAACAATCCATCCGGACATGAATGATCCTCCACGGGATACGAGTCCGGTTACACGGCCTTGCCTTTTGAGTCTGGTCAAGGTTTCAATATTGATACTACTGTGGATTGCCATAAAGTCAATACCATCTTTTGCTTGCTTTTCGATGGTGTTGAACAAATCATCTTCAGTCATGTAAATTACTGAGCCATCTCTTCTGATGCTTTCGATAGCTGCCTGATAAACCGGTACGGATCCTACAGGTAATGGGGACATGTCCAATACTCTGTTTCTTATTACATCCAAGTCTCCGCCGATACTTAATTCCATTAAACAGTCTGCACCGTTGTCGATTGCAATTTGTGCCTTTTCAACTTCTTCATCAAAGTTAACGATATCGGTTGAAGTACCTACGGTTGCATTTACTTTTGTTCTGAGTCCTGCACCGATACCTGCTGCATCTATATCTCTGTTTACGTTTCCTGGAATTACAATGGTTCCGTTAGCAACGGACCTTAAAATAAAATCTTCTGAAACACCTTCAATTTTTGCTACATGTTTCATTTCATCGGTTAATATACCTTTCTTTGCGTCACTGATTTGTGTCATTTAATCATCCCTCAATTAAGATTTATAACAGTCAAATTTAATTTAAAATATTCTCATACTAAGTTGATAGTCACTATTTTTAATTTAATACTATTTAAATTAATAGGATAATTCCTTAATTCTATTTGATTTGACTAATATAAAGTTTTTTTTAAAAAATAAGTTAAGTTTATTTTCTATACTGGAATTAAAGAATTGTTGATAATAATAAAGTTCACTTTAAAAAAAGTAAAAGAATAGATTCAGTAAAATCCATTCATTCTTTCAAATGCATCATCGAAGCTAGGCATGTTGGTTTGACATCCTTGTTGCTCTACAATAAATGATGATACGGAAGATGCAAATTTGGCTGATTCTTCGAGTGATTCTCCATTCAAGAATCTTGACAGGAATCCTGCTCTATAGGAATCTCCAGCTCCAGTTGGGTCGACTGCTTCTCTGGTTATTGCATCAACTTTGATTTTATCTTCATTGGAGTAGATTTCACTTCCATTTGCTCCGCAGGTTTTAACGACGATTTTTGGACCTAATTGTCTGAGTCCATCGAGATCGGTTTCAAGAGCTTCCAAAATCCTTTCGATTTCATGATGATTTCCGAAAAGGATGGTGGTATTTTCAATTACATCTTTTAGTTTTTTGGTATCGTACATTCCCAAATCCTGTCCGGGGTCAAATGAAACAAGCAAATCTTCATTTTTTGCTTCTTCAGAACATTTCCAGTTGAAATCAGGGTCGCCTGTTGCAAGGTGTACTGCTTCAGCATTTTTTATTGCGGCAGTTGGTGCTTTGCTTTCTGCGAATTCACGTGCAGCCCCCCAATAGAAATAACTGATTTGATCTTCATTGTCGTCTGTTAGGACAAATGCGGTTGGGGTCGCTTCGCCAGGCACTATGATTAATGATTCTGTATCAATATCAAGGTTTTGCATATGCTCATAGTATTCGGTTTTTTTAAAGTCTCCGCCAACTGCAGATACTAATGATGTTTTTAATCCTAAGTTTGCTCCAACGCAAGCCACATTAGCAGCAGCCCCACCATTAAATGTTTTCATATTTGTTATGGGTGCTGAAAAGTTTGCTTTTGGAAATTCAGGTACTCTAATTATATAATCATGAGCAGAGTGACCAATTGCTAGTAAATCTCTGTTTTTCGCCATAATATCGCCTTTTAAATTTTCAATTTAATATTGGTTTTTATCATTATTTAATGTTTTGAAATATCACATATGCACATACATGATATTTCATAGGGTCATATGAGTGTACAATATTCTTTATTATAATATTATTATATTAGTTGTCTGTGAGCATGTGAAAAGTAATAATCATATTAATGTGAAACCCTGATTTTCAATGGCCTCTTGACCGTCATTAAGTATATATTCAATATATTCGTCTACTTCAGGTTTATCTTCGTTAACTTTGATTAAACTAATTACATGTCTTGTATCAAACTTTAAAATGTCATTTCCTTTGAAATAACTTGCATTTAAAAAACTGTGAAGATTTTCGGAATTCCTAACCAATTTGAATGCATCAAACTGTGAATTGACAGTAGTTTTCAAATCATAGTCTATGTCATAATGCTCCAGACTGTTCCATGCAAGCCTCTGGGCTGAACCTTCCACGTTGATGAATTCAAGGCCTTCAAGATCGTTTATGCTTTTAATTTCCTTGGAATTCGGGCTTGAAATCAAAACAAGGTAATCATAGGCTATTGGTGTAAAATCAATATTCAGTTCATAGGCAAGAAGCGGATCATCAAGTGTCAATATGTCGACAGCACCTCTTTTTGCAAGTTCAAATGCATCCTTGTCGCTGCTGCTGTAGACATTTATATTAAATGGATGCTTTATACTCTCCAAAAGCCCGGAACTGATATGTCCTCCGGCAATGTTGATGTTTGATGTTTTTTCTATTTGGATTTGATATTTTCTGAATTCATTAAGCAGATCGGTTCCTGCTTCGCTCAGCAGTGTGCCGTTTCCAACCTTTTGTGTAATCTTCAGACCTAATTTTTCTTCGGCTTTAAGAAGTCGTCTATTGAAGACGGTATGTGATATATTCAATTCTTTTGCAGATTTTCTCTGGGATTTTGTTCTATTAAGTGATTCTAAACTTTTAAATAGTTTATAATCATATATTTTCCCATCAATTTCCAGATTTATCAATCCTTTGCTTTCAAATTTCATGTCAACCTATTTCAAATAATTTATAATAATAATTATTTTAACATTAATTATTTATAAAATTGTATTCATATAATATAATATAGTTTAACATATTTGGGATTAGATAAAATGGAAATAATGAAAGATTCTATTAAGGCCATATTGGAGAATATTGATTCTGCTCAACAATTTTTAGATGAAGAATCTGTCGATGAATTTGAAAATATAATTATGGATGCCAATAACATTTTTGTTACCGGAGCAGGTAGGTCTGGACTTGCCGCAAAAGCGTTTGCCATGAGATTGATGCATTTGGGTTTAAGTTCATTTGTTGTGGGTGAGACAATATCTCCTGCCATCAATGCTGACGACTGTATAATTGCAATTTCCGGATCCGGTGAAACCAATACTATCGTTTCTGCTGCAAAGATTGCTAAAAATAGAGGTTCAAAAGTATTGGCAGTTACTTCTTATCCTGAATCCACTTTAGGACAATTGGCCGATGGTTATCTTTTCGTTAAAGGAAGAACCAAAAAGGAAGTTGACGATGAAAACTATATGAAACGTCAAATTCATGGAAACTATACTTCCTTGACTCCTTTGGGAACTGCCTTTGAACTGACCACTTTGGTATTTCTTGATGCTGTCGTATCCGAATTGATGGAAAAAATGGAACAGACAGAAAGTGATTTGAAAGCCAGACATACAGTATTGGAATAATTAGAAAATTATTCTATTTTGATTATTATAGACATTGCATCTTTGGCCTCTTAAAAAGCCAACTAATGTAATGTTTCCTTTTTTTGCAATATTATATCCTGAATTTGCAGGTGCTGCATTTGATGCCAGTATGGGAACTCCTGCCCTTGTCATTTTTATTACCATATCTGCAGGCATTCTTCCGCTGTATATAACATATGAGTTGGACAAATCAAAGTCATGCAACAATCCGTAACCGATTACCTTATCAACAGCTACATGGCGGCTTACATCTTCTTTTACAATAAACTGGCCATCATAAACGATTCCGGCAACATGTGTTCCTCCGGTGGCCTGCCAAATTTCGGCATTGTCTTTCAGCTCTTCAATTCTTGAAATCAATTCGCTGGCATTGACTTGAAAATCGGATTCAACAGGATTCACGGTTTTGATTTTGCTTCTCCATCCTCCTGCAGAGTCGGAACAGAGTACGGTTTCATTGGTTTTAAGTAGGGTATCGTCAATTTCAGCATGGATCTGTGTCCCGTCGACATTGATTTTTTTGATTGCATCCATTGAATTTACCATATTCTCATTGAACAGGTATCCTACAGCAAATTCCTTCAGTGAATCTTCGATTGCTGACAGACTGCGGCTTATAGTTCCATTGATTGTTAAAGTGATTGTTTCATCCTTTACAACCTTTTCTTTGGCATTTTTTGCTTTTCCATTCTTGTAGTTTATTGCATCAATTTCTTCAATTTTCATGTTTAAAACCCCTATAATAATATTATATTATGATAAGATATATCTTTCATCAGGTCATTTTTTTGATATTGAAAAAGTGTTGTTATCGTTGCGGTGATGAATTTTCAAAATCAGAATATTTCAATACTGGCAAGGTTATAAAGTTGAATGTTATATTGCATCGAATTTTGTTCGTTTTTCATCGAATTAATTATTTTTGACTGTGTTGTTCTATGTTTGATTAGTTATTTTTGAGTATCTATTTTGGTGTATTTTTACCAACGAATTTTCATTATATATAAATATATGTTATGTAAGATAGTTTAGTTCGTATTTCAAAAAGTTTTATTTCATTTATTTTTATTAAATTATTATTGATTAGATATTATTTTGATTATAATAAATTGATTTAAAGTATTATTTTCATGTAAAAATTAATTAAAAATAGTTTTTTAAAAAAAAAATAATTATTATCGATGTGATATTAATCTATAATGATTTATCATTACAATTTAATATAAATTGATTATACTATTTAAATATTTCTTTTCGATGCAGATAACAAATCCTTTTTATATATTAAGATATATAAATAATATTCATAATACTTTGAACTTTTTAGTGTGATTCATTAGTATTATAAAAAATTATAAAAAAAGGGATAAAGAGGTTGATAATATGAGTTCATCTTTTAAAAGCCCAGTAGAAACAGCAAAGGCAATTTCTGCAACTGCTGGTGCAAAAAACTCTGCAAATATTGTTAATGTGATTTTGCTTTCTTTTTTAGCAGGAGCATACATCGCATTCGGAGGTTTATTAGCTGAAGTCGCTAATGCTGGTATGGTCGCTGCAGGACTACCAATTGGTTTATCCAAATTTGTATTCGGTGCAGTGTTCCCTGTAGGTTTGATTATTGTTGTACTCGCTGGTTCTGAATTATTTACCGGTAACGTAATGTTCATGACCATCGGTGTATTAGATGGTACCGCTTCTGTAGGCGGTCTCGCTAAAAATTGGGTATTAAGTTGGTTATTCAACTTCGTAGGTGCATTATTCGTTGCATACGTTCTTGCATTTATGGGTGGAATCATCACTTCTGATCCAGCTATCCAAGCAGGAGCAATTAAGGTAGCTACTGGTAAAGTTGGAATGTCATTTGACGTTGCATTTATTAAAGCTATTGGTTGTAACTGGCTTGTATGTCTAGCTGTATGGTTAGCTAACGCATCCGATGATATCATTGGTAAAATCTTTGGTATTTGGTTCCCAATTATGGCTTTCGTAACCATCGGATTTGAGCACAGTGTTGCAAACATGTTCTTCATACCATTAGGTATGTTCTTAGGTGCTGAAGGTGTAACCTGGAGTACTATTATTGTAAATAACTTAATTCCTGTAACTCTCGGTAACATCGTTGGAGGAGCAATATTCGTCGCTTGTATCTACTGGTTCACATACCTTAAAGAATAAGCTAGTAAATTTCAAATTTGAAGAAGCTTTAAAAGCTTCTTTTTTTTTTAATTATTTTAAATAAAAAATAATATATTTTGGAGATTATAAAATGGTTGAAATAAAATATGTTCCAACAATCTGTCCTTACTGTGGTACTGGTTGTGGACTCAACTTCGTTGTAAAAGACGAAAAAATTGTTGGTGTAGAACCTTTAAAAAGACACCCTGTAAACGAGGGTAAAGTATGTCCAAAAGGTAACTTTGGATATCAGTTTATTAATAGGGAAGACAGATTAACTACTCCTTTAATAAAAGAAAATGGTGAATTTAGAGAAGCTTCTTGGGATGAAGCATTAGATTTAGTTGCTAACAAACTCAAAGAAGTATCTGACGAAGATCCAAACAAAGTTGGATTCTACGCATGTGCTCGTTCACCTAACGAAAACATTTACATTACTCAAAAATTAGCAAGAGTAGCTTGTGGTACTCAAAACGTAGACCACTGTGCACGTATTTGTCACGGTCCTACTGTAGCAGGTTTAGCTAACACTTTCGGATCAGGTGCTATGACCAACGGATTCGACAGTATTAAAGAAGCTGACTACATCTTCTGTATTGGATCAAACAACATGGAAGCACACCCATTGTTTGGACGTAAAATGATTCAAGCTAAACAAAACGGTGCTAAATTAGTTGTATTAGACCCAAGATTTACTCCTACTGCTAAAATCGCAGATGAATATGTACAATTTGAAACCGGTACTGACGTAGCTTTAATGAACGCAATGATTAAAGTCATCATTGACAGAGGCTTACAAGATGAAGAATTCATCCACTACAGAACCAAAGGTTTCGAAGAAATGAAAGAAGTTGTTCAAAAATACGACTTAGATATGGCTTCCGAAATTACCGGAATCAAACCTGAAGTAATTGAACACTTAGCTATTGAATACGCATCTGCTGACAAAGCAGCTATCGTATACTCATTAGGTATTACCGAACACTCCCACGGTGCTGACAACGTAATGTCCACTGCAAACCTTGCAATGTTAACTGGTAACATTGGTAGACAAGGTACTGGTGTAAACCCATTAAGAGGACAAAACAACGTACAAGGTGCTTGTGATATGGGTGCATTACCTTCCGATTACGTAGGTTACAGAAAAGTTAAAGACCCAGAAACTACTGCATGGTTCAACGACTACTACAGTGGAGAAGGTTATGAAGTAAACTTACCAACCACTCCTGGATTAACCTTAGTAGAAATGATGAACGCTGCTCACGCTGGTGACTTAAAAGTATTATACATCCACGGGGAAGACCCAGTTCTCTCTGATGCTGACGTACAACACACCAAAGAAGCACTTGAAAACTTAGAAATGTTAATTGTTCAAGAATGTTTCTTAACCGATACCGCACAATGTGCTGACGTTGTATTACCTGCAGCAGGTTGGGGTGAACAAGAAGGTACCTTCACCAGTGGTGAAAGAAGAGTACAATGCTTACACAAAGCACAAGAACCTCCTGAAGGCGCTTGGGTAGACTGGAAAATTATGGAAGAAATCGCAGTCAGAATGGGCGTACCAAGAGCATTATTCCACTACGAATCTGCTGAAGAAATCTTTGATGAAATCAGAGAATGTGCTCCTATCATGGCTGGTATGAACCGTGAAAGATTAGACACTCCTGAAGCACTTCACTGGCCTTGTCCTTCCGAAGACGACCCATGTCAACCATTAATGCACAAAGTAAAATTCGCACACCCTGACGGTTTAGGAATTTTCCAAGCATTAGAACACAAAGGTCCTGTTGAAACCGTAGATGATGAATACCCATTATTATTAACTACTACAAGAATCTTGTTCCACTATCACGCTGCAATGACCAGAAGATGTGAAACATTATCCAACGAAGTTAAAACCGGATTCATCGAAATCAACACTAAAGATGCTGAAGCAAGAGGAATCATTAACGGTGAAGTAGTAAAAGCATTCTCTAGAAGAGGAGAAATCGCAATTCCTGCTCGTGTAACTGACGACATCAAAGAAGGTATTGTAAACATTCCAATGCACTTTGTAGAATGTGCTGCAAATGTATTGACCAACTCCGATTCTTTCGACCCTAAATCCAAAATGGTTGAATTGAAAGCTTGTGCTATTGAAGTAGAAAAACTCGATGATGTTGTCGAAATGAAAGGTGAAGTATACAAAGATGGTACTGACACCGAAATTAAAGCTGAAAACATGGCAACTACCACCGTAAAAGTAGGTAAATAATTGAGGAGTAGATTTAAATGAGCGCAAAAATTAACGATATGTATTACGCATACTCTGCTATCGAAGACATCAAACAAAAAGGTGAATACGGTGGAGTAGTTACTACCATCATGAAATACTTATTAGAAGAAGGTATCGTTGACGGTGTTGTTGGAGTAACCCAAGGTCACGATATTTATGATGGTGTACCAACCCTTATCACTGACCCTGCTGATGTAATCAAAACTGCAGGTTCCATTCACTGTGGTACCTTAAACATTGCTAAATTCGTATCCAAATACTTAGATGGTGCAAGATACATGAAACTCGCTGTTGCATGTAAACCTTGTGATGCAATGACCATCCGTGAATTAATGAAAAAAGGTAAAATCATCGAAGAAAACGTTATTATGATCGGTGTAAACTGTGGTGGAACAATGTCACCTGTTCCAACCATGAACATGATTAGAGATGTATACGATTTAGATCCTAAAGACGTTGTCAAAGAAGAAATCGCTAAAGGTAAACTCATTATGGAAACTGCTGACGGCGAAAAAGCTTTCAAAATCGATGAATTAGAAGAACAAGGTATGGGTAGAAGAGAAAACTGTCAAAGATGTAATCTCAAAATCCCTTCCAACGCTGACTTAGCTTTAGGTAACTGGGGAGTTATCGGTCCTTTAGCTGGAAAAGCTACTTTTGTTGAAGTATTCTCCGAAACTGGTGCAGATGTTTTAGGTAAAGTAATTGACGCAGGTTTAATTGCTACCGAAGAACCAAATCCAAAAGGTGTCAAAATCAGAGAAAACGTTAACAACTTCATGCTAAAAGAATCTCAAGCTAAAAAAGAAATCGATTACGCAGGTACTACCGGAGACATCATCGACGTATTCTATCAATACGAAGACGAATTCTCCAAATGTATGAAATGTTACGGCTGTCGTGAAGCATGTCCATTATGTTTCTGTGAAGACTGCTGTCTTGAAGCTGAAGGTCCTGAATGGGTACCTGGTGGATACACTCCTGCTGCTCCATTCTTCCACTTAACACGTTTAGTACACATGGTTGACGCATGTACCAACTGTGGTCAATGTTCCGAAGTATGTCCATGTGAAATCCCTGTTGCTAAAGTATGGAGTACTGTAAACAACAAAGTAAGAGAAGTCTACGGATACATCCCAGGTATGGGTAGTGATGACCCACTTCCATTCACTGATCACGTATCCAAAGCTAAAAAATTATAATATTGGTCATCTGACCTTTATTATTTTTTCTTTTTTTTAGGGTGGCTGCCAAAATTAAATTTTGGTTGACTTGTTGATTTTTTTTAAATATTGTCACATCGAGTTTTAATTGGTTTTTAATGGATGTGCTTTTGCAGAAATCTTTTAAATTTGTTTTGTAATTATTGTAGATTCTTTTTATTTTATCTGGTTTTCTGGATTTTTGTGTGATTAACATATTTTGCAAAAAAGTTCATATTCTGATTTTCTAGGCATTTAAATGAAGTTTCCTTTCTTTCCTTTCATAAATCTTGCTTCAATATCATTTATTGGTATTTTTTTTATTTTCTGTTTTGGGGGCTTTTTTTAGGCATGAATTTTTGTTCAGTATACTTTTTTTATGGATTTTTGATAATTGCTTTGAGTATGAAAATTGCTCTGAGTTCGTTATTCGAATACTT
>NZ_CAJOJM010000008.1:0-55691 GCF_905234905.1 Methanobrevibacter sp. UBA188
ATTCAACGGAGTCAAACAATACACCAATGCAAAAGTATACAACAGTTACGGACCAACAGAAGCAACAATAGCATCCAACTACAAAGAAATAACCGACCCGGAAAACATCACAGTTGGACCTGCACTCAAAAACTATGTGACAGAAGTTAGAGACATTGACGGCAAACTACTACCACAAGGAGTCATGGGAGAACTATACATCGGAGGTGTAGGTGTAGGTAAAGGATACTACAATATGCCGGACAAAACCGAAGAAGTATACCTCACAATCAACGACATCCCATACTACAGAAGCGGAGACTACGCAATCGAACTACCAAATGGTGACATAGACATCAAAGGAAGAATCGATAACCAAATCAAACTCAGAGGACTAAGAATAGAAATCGGAGAAATCGAATCCAATATTAATAGATTCCCGCAAATAAAACAAACTGTAGTAGTAATTAAAGAGATCAATAAGTCTGAGCACTTATGTGCTTACTTTACAGCTGAAGAAAAAATAGATACTCACCTGTTAAAACGTTACTTAGGAAATAAATTAACCAAGTACATGATTCCATCAGTGTTTATGCAAATAGATGAAATACCTCAAACACCAAATGGAAAAACTGATCTCAAGGAATTGCCTGCTCCAGTACTAAACTTAGAAAATGTAAAACCTGAAAATGAAACTGAAGAAAAAATATTCAAACTCACATCTGAACTCATCAATACTGATGAATTCGGTACAACAGATGATTTGTATGCATTAGGATTCTCTTCATTAACCTTAATGAAATTAAATTCAATGATTTATAATGAAACTAATGTTAACATCGATATTACTTCATTATTTACAAATCCTACTGTTAAAAGTCTTGCAGATAAAGTTGACAATAATATAGAATCACAAATTGATATTGAAGAAATAATTGAATCTTCAAAGGATATGGAGTTATTCCCATTGACTTCAAACCAATTGGGTATCTACTATGAATGTATACAAACCGACAAAATAAAATACACAATGCCATATGCAATAAGGTTTGACAACAATGTTGATCCAAATAAACTAAGAGATGCCCTTATCAAAACAGTTGAAGCACACCCATATCTTAAAACAAGAATAATAAACACTGATGATGGAGAAATAAAACAGAAAAGATGCGATGATGCAGAAATTGATGAAATTGAAATTGTCGAAATTGATTCAATAACCAATGAGGAAATAATGGAAAATGACATAAAATTAATCCCATTAGATGACAATCAATTATTCAGATTCAAAATCTACAATACACCATCTGAAACAATATTGTTCTCTGATTTCCATCACATCATAACAGATGGAGTATCCCAAGATAATTTCTTCGCTGATGTGACAAAAGCATACAGAAATGAAGAACTTAAAACAGAAAAGATTAATGGATACATTTACAGTTTAATTGAAGAAGAAATGGGACTAAATGAAGTTTCAGAAAAATTCTTCAAAAATAAATTCAGTGAAGGTTTAGAATCTACAGTTTTAACACCTAACCTAAATGGAAATCCTGATAAAGGAAACATAAAACTTATTAAGGATACTGTAAACTCCACATTTGTCAGACATTTCTGTAAAGACCATTCCATAAGTCCAAACGTTTTATTCATGACTGCAACAATGATTAGTCTTGATAAATTTACATTCAACGATAAATCATTAATAACAACCATTTTCAACGGTAGGGCAAATTCAGATTACTTTGACACTCAAGGAATGTTAGTTAAAACATTGCCAATTATTGTCAACAGTGAAAAACGTGACATGATGATTGAAGACTACATCAAATTGGTTGACAAATCATGGAAGGATGCATTGGTTCACAGCAATTACCCATACACTAAACTTGCAGAAGACTACCAGCTAAAGCCTGAATTCTTTTATGCATTCCACGAAGACTTTGAAAAAGACATGATTAAAATCGGTGATAAAAGTTATGATATGATTCCACTCGACGGTACTGTAGCAACAGATTATAAAATAAACTTAGATGTGTTTGATGATGGAGAAATAATTGGAATATACATTGAATATAATGACCAAATATATTCCAAAGATTATGTTAAAAAATTCCTACAAGCAATAAAGTACACATTATTCCAGTTCTTCATAAATGATATGGATAAAATCAGCATCAAAGACATTGAATTAAATAATGAATATGAAATGCCAGTATTTGATGAGTTAGATACACCATTCTTACACAAACGTTTCGAAAAACAAGTGGAAACAAAACCAGATGAAATAGCACTGGTTGCAACAGATGCAACACTAACATACAAAGAACTAAACGAAAAAGCAAACAGAATCGCAAACGCACTAATCAAAAAAGGAGTAAAACCAAAAAGCAATGTACTTGCAATGCTTCCAAGAGACAGCAATTTAATATCAACCATATTAGGTATATTCAAAGCAGGTTGTACATTCGTACCACTGGATTTAGAATATCCTCAAGAAAGAATTGACTACATCTATGAAAACAGTCAAGCAGACTATATCATAAATACCAGTGGAGAAGCAGAAAATTCATTAAATATCCATGATTTAATTAAAGAGGATGATGCTTCCAATCCTGATGTTGAAATTACCCGTGATGATTTAGCATACATGATTTACACCTCAGGGTCTACAGGAAATCCAAAAGGAGTAATGATCAGTCACGAAAATGCATGTAACGAGGTAGCTGAAAATCCAAAAGCTGAATATAACAACCTGTTAAGTATTGCAACAATCGCATTCGACACATCCCTTGAAGATATCCTGACCGGACTTACCAACGGAATCAAAATCATCTTCGCAAACGATGTGGAAATCAAAAACCTTGTTGATTTGATAAAACTTATTAAAGAAAACAAACCGGAAGTAATGGAATTCACACCATCAAGACTGCTTTCATACCTTGAAATCGATGAATTCTGCGAAGTAATAGAATGCGCAAAATGTATCGTAATGGGAGGAGAACAATTCTCAGCCAAAGCATTCAACGGAGTCAAACAATACACCAATGCAAAAGTATACAACAGTTACGGACCAACAGAAGCAACAATAGCATCCAACTACAAAGAAATAACCGACCCCGGAAAAGCATTGAGAAACTATGCAACTGAAGTAAGAGACATTGACGGCAAACTACTACCACAAGGAGTCATGGGAGAACTATACATCGGAGGAATCGGTGTAGGTAAAGGATACTACAACATGGAAGACAAAACCAAAGAAGTATACCTCACAATCAACGACATCCCATACTACAGAAGCGGAGACTACGCAATCGAACTACCAAATGGAGAAATTGATATCAAAGGAAGAATTGACAACCAAATCAAACTCAGAGGACTAAGAATAGAAATCGGAGAAATCGAATCCAATATCGGAAACTTCCCAGATATCAAACAGAACATTGTAGTCATTAAAAAGATTAACAATACCGAACATTTATGTGCCTACTTCACAGCAGAAGATGAAATCGACACTGATGAGTTAAAAGAATATTTAAAAGAAAGATTAACCAAATATATGGTTCCAACAGTATTCATGCAATTAGATGAAATGCCTCAATTGCCAAATGGTAAAACTGATACAAAACGTTTACCAGAACCAAAAATGGAAATCAAGTATGTTGCACCTGAAACTAAATTGGAACAAGAACTTTGTACCATCTTTTCAAATATATTAAATATTGAAACTGTTGGTGCTGAAGACAATTTCTTTGAAATAGGTGGAACATCACTTATTGCATCCAAACTCATTATTGAATTACTAAAACAGGATTACACAGTCAAATATGATGATGTATTCCATAATCAAACTCCAAGAAAGTTAGCCAAGTTCTTATCCGGAGAAGTTGATGAAGAAAATATGGAAGCAAATGCAATCAAAAATTATGACTACAGCAATATCAACAAACTTCTTGAAGAAAATACTTTGGATAACTTCTTAGATGGGGAAACTGAAGAAATCGGCAATGTATTATTAACTGGAGTCACAGGGTTCCTTGGAATTCATGTATTATACGAATACATTAAAAATGAAACAGGAACCATCTATTGTATGTTAAGAAAAGGCAGCTTTGATTCCTGTGAAGATCGTCTAATCGACTTAATGGACTATTACTTCGATGAAGACCTAACTGACCTCATAGGTTCAAGAATCATATTGAGTGAAGGTGACATAACATCACTCGATGACTTCAAAAAACTTGAAGACTATCCTATCGACACAATAATAAACTGTGCAGCTATAGTAAAACACTACACAGCTGATGACTACATCTTTAAGGTAAATGTTGATGGAGTAATTAACGGACTCAAATTTGCACAATCAAGAGACAACATCAAATATGTGCAAATATCTACAGTGAGTGTTCTTTCAGGTTATTCAGAAAATGAAGAAGCATATCCAGATGTAAGGTTTAACGAAAGAACTTTATACTACGAACAAGACTTAACCAACAAATACTTAGGCAGTAAATTCTTAGCTGAAAGAATGGTTTTAGAAGCGGCAACAAAAGGATTGCCTGTAAAAATAATTCGAGTTGGAAACCTCATGAGCCGTTATAGTGATGGAGTATTCCAGAAAAACTATGACACCAATGCTTTCCTAAACAACATAAAAGCTATTAAAAACCTTAAAGCATTAACACCTAATATGTCTCAAGAAGTCGTAGAAATGAGTCCAATTGATTGTGTTGCAAGAGGAGTTCTTGAATTATCAAAAACACCTAATAAATGTAGGGTATTCCATTGTATGAACAATAAGTATATCCTTAATAGTGATATAATTAATGTGCTAAATACCTATGGTTATGACATCAAAGAAGTAAGCAATGAAGAATTTAAAGAAATATATGAGAAAAATATGGATGAAAACATCCAAGGATTGATTACCGCTGAAATTGGTATTGATGACCTTGATGAAGTAGATGACTTCGATGCAAAAATTGAAATCGAACAGACTACAGAAATTCTTCACGAATTAGGCTTCGATTGGCCACAACCTGATGATGAATATCTTAAAAAATTAATAGATTATTTAAATAGCGTTAAATATTTCGATTAAGTAAGAGATGAAAATCATGAAAGTCATAATAGCAGAAAAAAAATTTAGAGAACTATTAATTCCAACAATATTAATAGCTATGGCTTTAAATATAACTGCTATTGTTGATGCGAGTTTCGTAGCAACATATGTTAGTGCAGATGCACAAGCAGCATTACAAGTTTTAGAGCCATTAGTATTGTTGGTTACAGTTTTTGAATGGTTCTTTGGTCTTGGAGGGCAAATTTTAGCTTTAAATAGAAAAGCAGAATTTGATACTGAAGGAAGTAACCATTATTTCACATTATCAATTATAGCAACAATTGCAATATCTTTAATTTTGGCAATACTCTGCCTAATGTTTCCAGATTATGTAATGGCAATATTGCATTGTCGTGCTGATTTAGCACCGCTCGCCAAATCATATGGATTTTACTTTTTTATAAGTATGCCAATTTCAGTTACTTTAGCAGTGCTCAGCCAATATATTCGTGTTGATGGCCAGCCAAATTTATCATCTGCATTGATTGTTGTTGCAAATCTGATAAATATCATATTGAACTTTGTATTTTTGGATTTAATGCATATGGGCATTGAAGGATCATCCCTTGGATTATTAATCGGGTATTCAGTAGGACTAATTTGTTCAATATTATACTTCATCAGTCCAAAAAGAACCTTCAGATTCTCATTTGGTAATGTACCAATCAAAAAATGGTTTAAATCCTTTGCAGAAATGTTAAAAATTGGTTTTCCGGGTGCAAGTATCGGAATATTCGATTTGCTTTTAATTGAAATAATGAACGTTGTTCTTGAAGCAGTTATGGGTAAACCTGGTTTAAATGCATATAACGTTTGTACTAATGCATTACTAATTATAAGTATATTAGTTGTTGGAATTTCAGAGACATTATCTTCAATAGTGCCTGTTTACTATACCCACAATGATTATCTGAATCTGAATCATTTAATAAAAAGGTCTCTTCTAGCAACAACTATATGTGCAATTGTATTTATTGCATTGATATGGATATCCCCGGATACAATTTTAATGTTCTTTAGCCTTACAGATAATGCAGCTGCAGATCAAATAAGAAATGCACTTAAAATATTCTCATTATCATTCTTGCCATTTGTATTGTCCACACTACTAATCTTCTATTATGAAGCGATTGAGAGAACTGTTGTTTCAACAATTATTTCATTAATTTCAACATTTTTGGGTCCATTAGTATTGACCTTTGCACTTTACCCAATAATAGGAGTAGATGGTATTTGGTTATCATTCCCATTAGGAACTGTTTTAGCAATCACTGTTGCATGGATTTATGTTAAAATTATTGAAAGAAAAGAAAAAGAATATAGTGGGCCGTTCTTTATTAAAAAAGATTTGATTCAAAAAACCAGAAACTATACCATAGAATCAGTTAATGATGCAACAAGAACTGAAATGATGGAACACTTGAAAACTTTGGATTTAGATGATTCATCAACAGAAACCATTGTTAAATTAATAGATGAAATATTCAAGTTCAATAACAATGATGTTGCTATGGAAGTTCTGATTGTTGATTATGACGATAACATTACAATCAACATAAAAGACGAAGGTAAAAAGAACATTTGGGAAAATATTAGTAAAGATCTTTTAGACAATAAAAGTATCAAATTTACTGAAGTTTTAGGATTCAACAATACAGAATATGTAATTGACAAAAGCTAAATATTACGTTTAGCTTTTAATTTTTATTTTTTAAATAAAAAAAGCTTCTTTTAAAAAATTAAAAAAAAATAGAAAAATTAAAATAGCTTAATGAGTTATTAAACTATTTTTAACGATTGAAAAAATTATTTAATGGTTAAAATCTTATCGAACCCAGACATGGAAAATATTTCTTTAATAGTATCATTTACATTAATGATAACAAATGGAATGCCTTCAGGTTGTAATTTTTTCTGAACTAAAACTAAAACTCTTAATCCTGCACTTGAAATATATTCTAACTTTTCTAAATCAAGAATCAATGAGTCAAATTTACCCATTTCATCCATTATCTCATTTTCAAAATCAGGAGCAGTAACAGTATCAATACGATTTCCAACTTCGATTGTTAATTCTTTATCATTATATTTTTTTTCAATTTCCATGATATCTCCAACCATCGACTCTAAATAATTATAAGTTTTTTAGTTAATTTAAAGTTTTTGATAAGGCAATTCAAAATTAATAAAAATATTTAAATATAAAATTAATTAATATACCCTAGTAGGTATAGGATGTGTTATTTTGAAAGAATGTATGGACAGTGAAAATTTACATAGACGTCTCAAAAAAATCATAGGCCAAGTAAATGCAATTGATCGAATGATTGATGAGGATATACCCTGTGAACAGATATTAATGCAAGTAAATGCATCCAAATCTGCATTGCATAAAGTTGGACATATTATCGTTGAAGGTCATTTGGAACATTGCGTGAAACAAACTATGGAAAATGGGGATTTGGATGATGCTTTAGGAGATATTAATTCAATATTGGAATATTATTCAAGAATATGACTTTCTGAAATCAACTTACAGCTAAAAATGTACTGTCAAAATTATCAAAAATACAGTTAAGCAAGAACATAGTTGGAATAAATACTTATTAAATAAATGAAGCAATCTCCAATTAAATTGGATTAATGATTTGTCATCATTGAAAATAATTTAAGAATATACATATTCCAGATTAAAAATGATAATTTTGAAAATTAGGCATGACTAAATGTTTATATATTCCAATGACCAAACATTACATATCAATACAAAGGTGAATTATTATGGCTGAAAAAGAAATTAAAGTTGTGGGTATGCACTGCCCATCATGTGTAAATGCTGTTGAACTTTGTTTAAAAGATGTTGATGGAATTGAAGATGCCAAAGCAGATTTAGATTCTGGAATAACAAAAATTACAATGTCTGATGATGTTAGTGATGCAGACATTAACGAAGCAGTTGAAGAAGCAGGTTTTACAATAGAATAAACCTACTAATTTTCTTTTTTTTACTTGAATTTTAATACAAACATTGCCCTATCGTCAACTTGTTCTTGATAATCACAGAAAACGTCAATATCTTTTTCCAGTGATGAAATAATAGATTCCAAATCATCTGATGAATGCTCATTCAAAATATTTCTCAAACGGTCCTCACCATAAATTCCTTCAGAATCACTTTCAGCATCAGTTACACCATTAGTGTATAAAAACAATGTATCGCCAGGACTCATTTTCATCTGTAGAATCTCATAATCAACATTTTTTTGAATAGCTAAAGCCAATCCTTTATTGACATTTAAATACTCGAATTCCTGGCCATTATATTTAAACAACGGATAATTGTGACCTGCATTAACTAAAAACAAATCTCCAGTATTCAAATTTAATTTTCCAATTATTGATGTTACAAAACTATTTTTAACATCAGTATTGCAAAGCAAGTCATTCACTTCAACAAAACACTTAGAAAGATCATCATAATGTTTTGCATAGTCCTGAATCAATGTCATTACTTCAACCACAATTAAAGCAGCATGAATACCTTTATTATCGACATCCCCTATTACAAATCCAATATTCTCATCATCAATTTGGAAATAATCATAAAAATCACCCCTAGTCTCACGTGAAGAATGGACGATACCATATATGTCAAAATTCTTGTTTTCACAAAATTTATCGAAATCCGTTGGAATCAATGAAGATTGGATAGACTCTGCCAAATACAATTCTGTTTCATATCTTTCATTTTCAGCTGTGACCTTAAGCAATTCATTACGATATTTATCCACATCACTTTCCATTTGAATCAGAGAATTAGTTAATTTTTTTATTTCATTATCGTTAGAGATGGATTTTAAATTCTCTTTTAACATCAAATTTGAATTTTTACTAATCAAATCCACATTTAAAGAAGTGGATATCGAATTTATAGGGTTGGTAACATTTTTTTCCAAATAGTACAAATAGAATAAAAAAGGAATTAAAAACAAAAGTATGAAAATTGTTGCATTCCTTGAGAATAAATGAATCAGATAATATAATCCGAAGTTGTCCACTGTAGCTAAAATATCATTATAATCACCAAGAATGTGTGCGATTAAAAACAAACATTCAAGAAAAATAGCTATTAGCAATACTGAAAAAGTCATTTTTTGAACTAAATTAATATTTATAGTTCTTTCAAGCTTAAAGACTTGAGGATTATATGGTCTGGATAAATAAATAACAACCAAAGCCAACATGAATAAAATTACAAAATAATCTGCATATACTGCAAAGACTAATGCACCAAACATTATTAACAAGAATATTATAGAGTATACTTTTTCGGGCAATATTGATTTAAGTTGTTTTCTTGGAACATAAACTGGAATTTTTACATAATTGACAAAATAAATTGAAAATAACAACAACAGCAAAGAAATTGAAAGAGATGCTTCAAAATCAAAAATCCAACGATAGTCATAAGGTAATGCAAATGAAAATGCTATAACTGCATAAAATCCAAAATAGGAAACAAACATTTTTATAAAACTGGAATAATTTCCCAAATTAGGAATTTCTAAGCCAAATCTATCTAAACTAGCATACCACAATTTCCAAACCAAAATACCTGCAAGCAACACTATAAAAAATGTACATAAATGATAAAAAATGTTATTCAAGTCAAAAATAACTCCAATAATTATTTGAGATATTGCACATCCTAAAGCAGCATATGGACCGAATAAAAGACATATAATTGGAATTATGAAAACTTCTGCACCAAATTCCACTTTTCCTAAAAAAACAAATGATAATCCAAATATTGTCAAATCCAATAGCAATGCAAACAATAAAATAAATAAGTTAGATTTGAATAAATTGCGAATACCTTTCATTATCTAATCACCCTCAAACTTCATTATAAGCATTGTTAAATCGTCGAATTGTTCCCTAGTACCGCAATATTGGTAGATATCCTCAGTTAATTCCGAGATTATTATATTTAATTTTTGGTCTTTATACCTATTAAGAGTATTCTTCAGCCTATCATCACCATAAAACCCATCATAATTATTATTTGCTTCAGTAACACCATCAGTATATAAAAATACCATATCACCAGGTTTTAAATTAATTTTATTTTCAGTATAAGGCATATCCTCCATAACCCCCAGCACCAAATCAGGAGAAGTTTCCAAATATTCGAAATCCCCACCATTACGTCTTATTAATGGATGATTATGACCTGCATTAACAAAAGACAGTTCGCCAGATTTAATATTTAATTTTCCAATCCAAGATGTTACAAACAGGTTGTCAGTATTCCGCTCACAGGACAGATTGTTTACCTGTTCATATACTTCCGACAAATTATTTTCGAATTTAGAATGATTTTTTATTAGATGCATTGTTCTAACCATAAATAATGAAGCAGGGACACCTTTTCCACTGACATCCCCAACTACAAAGATTATGTTTTCGTCATCCACCTTAAAATAATCATAAAAATCTCCTCCAACTTCTTTTGCAGGATTCATAAATGCACAAATTTCAAAAGGACCATTAGATGAAAATTTTTCAAAATCTGTGGATAACATACCTCTTTGGATATCATGTGCAATATTAAATTCAGTTTTGAATCTTTCTTTTTCGATAGTGGATTTTCTAAGATTATTCAGGTTAGATTTGATGATATCACTTAAAGAGTTAAATGAATTAATCAATACAGACATATCATCTTCATCATTCATGAAATTTTTTATCCTGAATGTAGTGTGTTTGTGATATTCAAGCTTTCCTTCAACCACATAATTATTTGTAGCTTCAGTCAATCCCTTAAGAGGATTAGTTAACAGTTTTTCAACAAAATAGATATGAATCAAAGTTAAAGTCATACTCAGAAGAATTATCAAACCTATAGTAATCATTAAAATAAATCTTATGTTTAAAACATTTACAAAAGAAAATCCTACTATCACATCATGCAGCTCATCAAAAATACCTATTGAAAAAAAGATCATAATAATGAAAAATAAAACAATAATCTTTTCAATAATGGAATAATATTGAGAACTTTGAATATCTCCAACATCAAACGTATTTAAACTAAAAAGAATTGCTGAACCAAATGCTATAATGAAAAATAAATAACTCCATACAGATTCTGTGAAAATATCGTTGTGGGTATGGGCAAATACAATAAATACGCTTAACAAGACTAAAGGAATTAAGAAAAATTTATAGGGAATATTTAATTTGGTTTTAAACTTTTTAGGTATTTTTATAGGAATCTTTAAAATATTAAAAGCACTGATAAATATCAAACCATAAATTATTGAAAAATCAAAAAGATTAAAAGCATATGAAAATTGGTTTAAAAAACTTGTTAAACTATATAAATCCCCAATTATGCTCGGAAAGGCAGCAAATGAAATTTGTAGCAATATCAAATAAACGAGTGAAGAAATAAACATTACACTTACAAATTTAAGAATAGTTGACAATGAACTAAACTTGGGAGGGGACAATTCCTTGAAAGGTATCAGATACCATAATTTATATGCTAAAACAGATACGAAGAATAAAATTGATGAATCAAGTAAGCTGGCAAAAAAATTTCCTCCCCAATAAAATTCGCCGGCGAAAGTTGCACAGGCAAAACCAAGGCCTCCGAAAGGACCGAATATCAAACCAAAAACAGGAGCCAAACCCATATCCGGAATAAAAAACCTACCTCCAAAATTCATATGGTTGAATGAATAATACATTACAAATTCAATCGCAAATGTGAAAATGAAAATAAATTTTTTATTTTTAAAAAGTTTATCCAACATGATTCTCCTCATCAACAGCCAAATATAACTAATTACATTTATATTAATATTAATATTAAAATTTTTTTAATTGAACTGAAAAATTAATTGAAACTATAAAACAATTAAGAAAAATTTAAAAAAATCGATTTTATTAACATAAACCAAAAATATCAAATTATAAATAACTTAAACAATAAATTTTTATTCATATAATAAATTTTTAAAAATATATTATACTAAAAAAGGGATTAAAATGAAAACTGTTGCAATTAATGGTTATGGAACCATCGGTAAAAGAGTGGCAGATGCTGTAGCTGCTCAAGATGATATGAAAGTTATTGGTGTAAGTAAAACTAGACCAAATTATGAGGCAAGAACTGCTGTTGAAGAAAAAGGCTACCCATTATACATCGGCATTCCTGAAAGGGAACAATTATTTAAAGATGCTGGAATTGAAATAGCCGGTACTGTTGAAGATATGATTCAAGAAGCAGATGTTGTTGTGGACTGTACTCCAGGAAGTATTGGACCGCAAAACCTTGAAATGTATAAAAAAGCAGGAGTAAAAGCAATTTATCAAGGTGGTGAAGACCATGAATTAACAGGTCTTTCATTTAATGCTTTTGGTAATTATGATGACTCCTATGGTGCAGACTACACAAGAGTAGTGTCCTGTAACACCACAGGATTAACCCGTACATTATCTACAATTGACCCTATTGCAGACATTAAGAAAGTCAGGGCAGTAATGGTAAGAAGAGGATCAGATCCTTCCGAAATCAAAAAAGGACCAATCAACGCAATTGTTCCAAATCCTCCAAAGGTACCATCCCACCATGGACCTGACGTGAAAACCGTAATGAAAGGAATTGACGTAACCACCATGGCATTGCTCGTGCCTACTACATTAATGCACCAGCACAACATCATGGTTGAAATCAACAACGATGTTGAAACAGAAGAAATCATTGAAGCTTTGGAAAAACGTTCTAGAGTGCTTGTCGTTTCTGCAGAAGAAGGTTTAGGCTCCACTGCTGAGTTAATGGAATACGCTAAAGAACTTGGAAGAAACAGGAATGATTTGTATGAAATTCCAGTCTGGAAAGAATCCATCAATGTCGTGGATAATGAATTATTCTACATGCAAGCAGTTCATCAAGAATCTGACGTAATACCTGAAAACATTGATGCAATTCGCGCACTTCTAGAAATGGAAAGCGACAACGAAAAATCAATCGCAAAAACTAATAAAGCTATGGGAATATTCTAATTCCCTATTTTTACTATTTTTTAACTGATTTAAATGAAAAATAAAGTACTTTTTGGACCTGCTGGAAGTCCTATCAACTATAAAGGTGCGGCATATAAAGCGCCAAAATATATTTCTGAAGAAGGACTTAACTCCTATGAATATCAATCCCCTTATGGTGTAAGAATTGGCCAAAAGGCTGCAACCACACTTAAGGAGGAATCTGAAAAACATGATATTTTAGTTTCAATGCATGCTCCATACTATATTAATCTGTGTGCAAAAGAGGAAGAAAAACTTGATAAAAGTATTGGTCATTTAATATCAGCAGCTCGTGCCGGCGAATGGATGGGAGCATATCGATTGGTATTTCACCCAGGAGCTTATTTAAACAGAAAACCTGAAAAAGCAATGGAAATATCAAAAAATACAGTCAACAGATTATTTGAAGAACTCGAAGCAGAAGGAATTGAAGAATTTACCTTTGCACCTGAAACTACAGGTAAAAGAACACAACTTGGAAATGTTTCAGAGGTAGTTGAACTATGTGCCACATTCGATCATTTTGAACCTACAATTGATTTTGCCCATGTTCATGCACGTGGACGAGGATTTTTAAACAAAAAAGAAGATTACAACTGCATATTTTCAATCATTGAAGATAATTTGGACATTGATATCCTACATTGCCACTTCACAACCATTGAGTATGGTCGTGGAGGAGAAGTGAAACATCACACAATGGATGAAAGTGATGAATATGGTCCGAACATCAAGGATTTACTGGCAAATCTAATTGATAATGGCTGGAAGGCAAATATAATTTGTGAAACCCCACAAAGAGATTTGGATGCCTTAAAAATGAAAGAGATATATGAAAATATGATTTAATAATCTTTTACGGAATCTATTAAATCATCCAATTCCTTAGTTAAATTTTTAACTTCTTTTTCACTTCCCTCAGCAATATGAATAATCAATTCATCAATAAAATCTTCCAGCTTGTCGATAATTTCATTTAATGTATTGATTTTATTATCAAGTTCATTTTTAATTTTTACAGAAGGATTGCTTGACAACTCAATAATATCCAATGCAACTTCCACATTGTTATAAAAAATATTATTACTATTATTTAATGTTGAAATGAAGTCATTATAACTAATTTCTGATGGATCAAACTCTTTTTTAATCAATTCTATGGCTTTACTTACTTTCAAATCATATTCTTCTTTTAAATTTTCAATTTTAATTTTATATTTTAAAAAGAAATCATCATCCATAATAACTTCCGAATTGTCCTCTCCAACTTTAACGCCACAATTTGGGCAAAAATTGTCATCGACGTTCAATTTAAATCCACAGTTTATGCAATAGTTAAATCCAATCATATTTACACCAATACAATCATTTTTTTCCTAATTTCAAAATCACCAATTCAGAATCAGTTCCCCACCTCATTGGAGTATCCATTGACCCTACACCTGTTGTGACATGGATATAATTGCCTGATTTATTTTTGAAAAGTCCCTTATTATATTTAAACAAGATATTTGCAAAATTCACTACTGGATAAAACTGTCCACCATGAGTATGACCAGATAATTGGATATCAAAGCCTAATGATGAAAATTCTTCCCAATTATAAGGAACATGATAGTTAATAATATTTATCAAATTAGGATTTAAACTATTCTTTATTTCATCAGGAGTTGGTGTTGGAATATCATCAAAACTATATGTCAAACCATATATGTTCAGATTTTCAAATTCAAAATTATCATTATCCAAAACAATGATTCCTGCATTTTGACATGCTTCAATAACATTTTCAATACCCATATAAAAATCATGATTTCCAGGTGTGAACACTATAGGCATTTTTACTTCCTTCAATCCATCAAAATCATGAGGCTCCACAACTGAAGAACCGTCAGCCAAATCTCCAGAGATGATGGCTATTTGACAAGAATCTTCCAATTCTTTTAATTTTTCCGCAATTTGTGAAATTATTTGTTTGTGCCTTACGGAACCAAAATGAACATCAGACATATGAACAATATTTATATTCCTATTTAAATTATCAAATTCCAATATTTTAGAATTAACAACCAATTTAGTGGCCTTATAATAGTTATAAACTCCCAAAACAGGAACAATAGCCAACAGTATATAAACAATGAACTTAGGAAGAGTAATAAAACTATTAAGCACATAAATGAGTACAACATCAATTAAAAACATCAGTGATGCCCACATCCAAATACCATCGACCGTTTGAAAAAATCTTCCAACGGTTGTGGATTTTCTTTCTTCAAAAAACATTGGAATACAACGCATCAAACCAATCAGAATACTTATTACGATTAAAATTACATCATCAACTCCACCAAATAGCAAAAAGATATATTTTAAAAGGAAAAATTGAAAAATAATGTAAAATGGAACGCTGAATAATACTCTTTTTGTTCTAAAACTCATGTTATTATCCCCACATCTTAATATATAACAACAACTATTTAATAACAAGACATACAAAAAAAGAAATGTTAAAAATTTGTACAAATTCCATGGAGGTGATTTATTGAAAACTGACAATAAAAAGCAAGAAATCAAATCAACCACACAAAAATCGGCAAAAATTGAAAAGGAAAATAAAGAATATGCCGAATATGTTGTTCTTAAAGCCGTTGGTTATCCATTTGATTTCAGTCTAATGGAAAACGACTTTGAAATTACTAACTTAAAATTATTCGAAGAATATGCTCGAGAACAATGGTTAGGATTAGAAGTAAATGAAAACTCTTATCTTTTTGATCAAAAAATCATACCGGATTATGGATTTGAAATTGTAACTGCAAAACCAAACGGGTCAATAATTTCTGAAAAAACTGAAATCAAACTTATCCACGAAGAAAACAATAAGTTATCAGATGAAATTAAAGTTGACAATAAAATAAAACTGTCAGATATCGTTGGCCAGCAAAATGCAAAAAATAAAATTAAAGTTTTAATTAAATATTTAGAAAATCCAGAAAAATTTGGGCCTTGGGCTCCAAAGAATATTTTATTTTATGGACTTCCAGGAACTGGTAAAACCATGCTTGTTAAAGCTCTAGCCAATGAGCTTGAAGTTCCACTTCATTTAATTAAAGCCACATCATTAATTGGAGAACATGTTGGAGACAGTGCATCTAAAATTCATGATTTATTTAAAAAAGCTTCAGAAAAATCACCATCAATAATATTCATTGATGAGATGGATGCCATTGCACTTGACAGGTCTTTTCAATCATTAAGGGGAGACGTATCCGAGATTGTCAACTCACTTTTAACTGAGATGGATGGAATTAATGAAAATGAATCTGTCATAACAATAGGTGCAACAAATAATCCTACAAGCCTTGATTATGCTGTGAGAAGCAGATTTGAAGAAGAAATTGAATTCAAATTACCGAATGACAATGAAAGATTAACCATCTTGGAAAATAATTTAAAAACAATGCCTTTGGATTATGATTTGAATTTAGGAAAAATAGTTAAACTTACCAAAGGATTATCCGGAAGAGATTTAAAAGAAAAAATACTCAAAACAGCTCTCCACAATGCCATTGCCAATGATGAAGACATAATCACAATGAAACATATAGATTATGCACTTAAATCTACTAAAGTAAAAAATAACGAAGTTAAAGGAATGTTTGAATAATTATTTTGTATTGAATAAATATTCCGCAGCTGCAATAACTTCCTTATTTTCATCTTTTGCAGCATCCTTTACATTTTTGGAAATATCAAAAAATATCTTATTTACAATAGAATTTGTTAAATTATTTAAAATTTTAGCACTACCATCTACATCAGCCAATTTAACTAATGCTTTTTTAGTTTCACGTTGTCTTATCTCTTCCATTGATGCTCTTAAACTTGCAAGTATTTGCTCAACTTCCATTATTTTAAAGGTCTCTTTAAGTAAAATGAACTCTTCATCAATGATACTTTCTGCCTGACCAAATTCTTTAATTCTGAGATTAGTATTTTCGTCTGCAATTTCTCTCAAATCATCGATATTGAATAATTTTACACCGATTTCACAAACATCTTCAGAGATATCCCTTGGATTGGCAATATCAACCATCATTAAACTACTATGATCCCTTTCAATGCCTAATAATCGTTCTTTAGTGATAATTGCATGGGGAGCACTAGTGGCACTGATAACCAAATCCGCAGTTGCCAAATACTTCTCAAGGTCATTGAATAAAATAGCTTCACCGCCCAAATCCTGAGCCAATTCAACTGCAACATAATAAGTTCTATTCGCCACAAAAATAGCATTTAAATCCTTTTCAGCAAGTGCCTTAGCAACCAATCTACCCATTTTTCCAGCACCAATAACCAAAACAGACTTATCATCTAAACTGCCCATATGTTTTTCAGCCAAATCAATGGCGGCAGACCCAATTGAAACAGAACCCTTATTGATATTGGTTTTATTCCTAACAACTTGACCTACATGAATGGCTTTAGTAAAAATAGTATCTAAAGATTTACCGCAATGATGATCCTTAATAGCCTTATGCTTAGCATCTTTAACCTGACCTAAAATTTGGTCTTCACCAACAATCATGGATTCCAGACCTGAAGTCATACGCAGGAGATGCATAACTGCAGAATTGCCATATTCAATAATGATACTCTGATTTTCATGTGACAATAACTCATCATCTTCAGAAATATAATCATTTTTAATATAATACTCTTTCCGGTTACATGTAGAAATCTCAACATATTCATTTACGGAATATTTTTCCTGCAATTTCCAAAATAAATCATCAATATCCTTTGAAATATTTTCCATAGATTGAATATCAGCAATTTTATGGTCAACTCTTAAATTTAATATCACTATAATCCCCTTATTAAATTATCAATGTAATCTTTAGCATCATCCATTTGCCTATTTTCAACATATCCCCTAATTTTTTCATCTTCAAAAATTTCATAGAGAACCTGTCTGCGTTCTTTTTGATTTTTAAGAACCTTCTTTAATTCCAGACGAGCATAATCCTGAAGTTCAATTTCAAGAATATCCTCTTCAGTGATTATAGATTGGATTTTCTTTCTAAGCTGTCTAGCCATTAAAGGGCTTTTGCCATTAGTAAAAATAGATATTTCAACATCACCAATTTCAAAACTTGTAGGAACAATTATATCCCCTTTTAGAGGAAAATCAGCCCTATTGACCAATTTATCCTGAGCAATTTCTGAAACATGTTCCGACAATTCCTCATCACCGCTTGCAACAACTACCAAATCAGACCATTCAACCAGTTCATCAACATCATCAATGGAATATAAATCGGCGCCCTTATCGTTCAAATCATCAGATAAATTATTTCCAGCCAATCTTACATTAGCCCCATGGTCTAAAAATTTATTGGCACGTCTGGATGCGACTTCCCCAGTACCTAAAATAAACACGTTTAAATTAGATGTTTTAAAATAAAGAGAAGTCCAATCCATTTTAATCAGATTTTTCTATTGATTTTGCATGCAATACTTTAACTGCAGCTCTCAAATCGTTATTACAATCAGTTAAAACCTTCATTGCTTCAAGTTTGCTAATATGAAATGTTTCAGCCAACGCTTCAGCTCTTTCATCCGGGTCAGGTTTTTTTACTCCAACCAATCTTTCGGACAATTGCTTTTTTAAATCTAAATACTCATCATGACTCATTCCCATATTTTTTAAAGTCATATCTCTTAAAGGACAAGGTTTTGATGGTTTACAACACCACACAAGTGATCCAAAACAAGTTCCTGCTCCTTCACCTAATCTAGTTTCTTTTCCAAATTGAATTTTAATGTCAACGAACTCTTGAGGAGTTAAATTAACTTCTTGCAATGCATTTAATACTGGGCAAGGTTTTACTGGAGGGCAGCAAAAAGCGAGTCCTCTTATATCTCCTCCCCTACAAATATGAGACGGTGCATCTTCCCAAGTCATGATAATCCTCCAAAAATAATTTTCATTATTAGTTTGATAAATATAAAATAATAATATAATGTATTAAAACTTTAAATATATAATCTTTTTTATAAAAAATAATTTAAACATTAGATTCGTTTAAGTATTAAAAGAAAAAAATGATAGCCAAATATAACACTATGAAACCCCATCACATTCTCATAAGTTTAATGATAAGTATGACATCTACCCAATTGGATTCAGAATTGCAAAAACGTATTAGTAAGGTTTAAAAACATTATTTAACCATATTTAATATTGATATGAAAAAGGAAACAAAAATTATTGAAGACATTACCATCACATTAGAAAGAAAAAACATTAAAAACATGTATTTGCGAATTTTACCGCCATATGGAGAGGTAAAAGTATCTGCACCATTATTTTTATCTGATGAAGACATCACCAAATTCGTAAAATCGAAAAAAGATTGGATATTGAAAAAACAAAAATTCATTATCGAAAATGACATAAAAGCCCCATTGAAATACAGCAATGGAGAAAAACATTATTTATGGGGCAAGGAATACACATTACAGCTAATTTCCAATGACACTATAAAAAATGTTTTAATAGATGATAAAAAATCAGTAATGTATTTGCCAATCCCAAAACGAAGCACAATCGAAAAAAGAGAAAAAATAATGAATGAATTTTACAGGGCTGAAATGAAAAAAGCAATACCCCCTGTTTTAGACAAATGTTCACAAATTGTTGGAAAAAAACCTTCAGAAGTTAAAATAAGAAACATGAAAAACTGGGGAAATTGCAGATATCATGATAAACGAATCACATTAAATTTAAAACTTGCAAAAAAAGATCCAATATGCCTAGAATATGTCATAATTCATGAACTATGTCATTTAATAGAATTCAATCATGGAAAAAAATTTAAAAAATTAATGGACACTTATTGTCCAAATTGGAAAAAAATAAAAAAAATGTTAAATGAATAAGAAAACTATCTATTATCTTTTAACATGTCTTCTTTTTCATCTGGAGTTAATTGCTGAACAATTTCTTCAGGAGTTCCAATATCTAATATTTTTCCTCCCCTCATTAAAGCAGCACGGTCACAAACATCTAAAACAAAGTCCATATCGTGGGAAATGATAATGAATGTTTGTTCCAATTCTGTACGAGCTTTTAATATAGAGTCAGTTACAACAACACGAGTAACTGGATCCATAGTACCAGTAGGCTCATCCAAAACAATAAGATTAGGCTCTTTAATTAAAACTTGTGCAAGTGCAACCCTATGTTTTTCTCCAACACTTAATTGATCAGGATATTTGTCAAGAATTGCAGCAGCAGTTGCATCAGAAAATCCGACGGTAGTCAATGCATGAGTAGCCTTGATTTTACCAAATTCAGCAGGCAAATTTAAACTAATTGCATCAGTTAAATTACCTAAAATTGTTCTGTGAGGGTATAATGAATATTCCTGGTGCAATAAACCAATGTACGGCATGATACGACCACGATTAAGTGGACCTACTTTAGTCATGTCAATCCATTCATCACCAAGCTTTATTTGAATGTCACCACTACTTGGTTCAGTCAAACCCATTAACATCCTAGTTGTAGTAGTTTTACCTGAACCACTTAAACCAACAATACCGAAAATTTCTTCTTTATTAATGTCCAAACTGATTCCATCAACCGCTTTTACTACTCCTCTTTCAATTGAGTAGTAATGTTTTTTAACATCTTCAAGAACAACTTGTTTTTCACCGAATTCAGGGATTTCCGGCTTTTCAGGAATTGGTACAGTTTCCATAAAATGATCAACAACAGTTTGAGGTTCGCCCTCTTCTTTGATTTGACCATCATCTAACCAAATAACATTGTCTGCAAGTTCTGTCATTACTTCTGGCCAATGAGAAGTGATTAACATGGTGATTCCTTCATCTTTTACTCCTTCTTTTAGAGTATTATGTAATTTTACTGCAGTTTGAGGATCCAATGTACCAGTTGGTTCATCAGCCAAAAATGTCATTGGTTTTTTAGCCAATTGCCTTGCAAGTACTACTCTTTGCTTTTCTCCACCACTTAAATCACGGGCAATATGTGTAATCCTATGGTTCATTTGAACCATTTCAAGTAACTCTAAAGCAAAATATAATCCTTCCTCATACTCCATATCTTCAGGCATTGCCCTCATTACATTTTCGATTACGGTTTCTTCATCGTATAATGCAAAGTTACGTTGTAGCATAATAGCTATTCTTCTTTTAATACTTGAAAATAACTTTCTTTCAGCATTGAAAAAATCAACTTCCTTAGCTTCAAGAGTTCCTCCACAACTACATCTTTCACCAGCATGAGATGGAGAGTCTACAGCCAAACAATCAGGACAAACAGCAAGATTCATTATAATATTACCTGCATCAGGTTTATAATCTAATGTACCCCTAAGCATGTTAATTAAAACAGATTTTCCACTTCCACTACGTCCTAAAATACCTAAAGTTTCCCCTTCATTAATCTTCAAATTAATATCTTTAAGAACATCAACACCATCAAAATTTTTTGTAATATTCTTAAGTGTAATAAAATCCATGAAATCACCTATTGACATAATTTATATTATAAACTATTAATAATACTTTCTAATAACAATTGTTTTAAAAATATTAAAATTGAGAAATATTAAAATCTAGATTGCCCGAAATAACTGCTCTTGCTATTGAAAATCCATAAACACCAGAATTAATCATTTTTTCAATATTCTTTTCACAATTCATGGAATTATTTCCAATTACTTTAATATCGGTATTATCACAAATCTCTTTTACGAGATTATAATCAGCATCAAAAACATCATTTTTCATAGCATCAATATGCAAGTAATCTGCACCTGCATCATCAATTATTTTAGCAACATTTACTGTATCAATTCCATCAACATTAGCCCTGATCTTAACTGAAACTTCACAATTGACATTTTCAACAACTTCAGATATGAAATTTCCAAGGTTAGGATTTTTCAACATTTCCTGTCCACAACCAATAGACCTGATTTCATCTTGGCGACAATGACAATTAATTTCAACAATATCCAACTTTCTAATTTTACCAGCTTCAATTATCGGTTGTGGAGTTGTTGATCTAACATTTGCAGATACTTTTACATCACTATGAACCTTTTTAATAGAATCAACTTCATTTTCAATATGTGAAAAAATTTCATTTAAAGGAAAGTCAAATTCTTTTCTTCCCCGTTCAATAATTCTTTTACTTGCTTCAATAGTAGGTGCATCCAAACTATATCCGCCTAAAGTAGCTACATCAAAACCTAACGGAATAACACGATTTAAAAATTCTGAATCAGATATTCCCGCCATAGGGGCAACTACTTTCATCATAAAATCACTTAGTATTCTTTTTCAATTACCCAAGTCCACATTTCATTATTATTAGCTCTGATTTCTTCAAGACCAATATCAGCCATATAAGCCGCATCTTCAGCATTTTTGCCCCTGCCAATACCTGCTTTAAGCTTAATACCTATTTCTTCATCGATTTCAACCATGATTTCCTCAATTTCTTTTTCAGACAATCCATTACATGGTGACATGAAATTGTCCCCACCAATGAAGAACAATAATGCTCCTTTTTTAATTAATTTAGTCATCAAATAATGTTGAGCTTTATTAACCATGAAACTTGTATCAAAAGCAGATTCAATATCAGTCAAAGTTTCAGTTACACTATTTATATCAATGTGTGCAGCCTGAACATAGCTATCCTCTTCACTAACCAAACTATCAATAGCCAAAATTTCTTTTCTTTCACCTGATTGTGCACTACCCGCTTTTTGAAGAGCAATTGTTGCTAATTTTTGAGCTTCATGAGGAGTCTCAGCAGCCCCTACACCCATACTTACAGTAATAGGATACCTATTTCTGATTGATCTTTGAATTCTTAAATGGTCCTCTTCATCAAGACCATTTGAAATTGCTAGCAAATTATCAAATCTAGTAAAGAATACCAAACCTTTCTTATTACCAAAATGATTATTTAAGTCAGCAAATAAACTAGCTTGAAGCATTTGTAAATCAGATTCTGTACGTGGTCTTGGAGTTACAGTCCATGGCCCGTAATTATCAATTTGTATTAATGTCATTTGTATCATTTAATATTCGCCTCTTTTAATTAAAGAATACTATCCATAATAATTTGTGCTAAATTTTTTTTAGCACCTAAATTATTCATTATAGTATTTGTAACTGTTACCTTATTAACTATTTGATTTAATTGTTGTTTTTTATCAACATCTTTATCATCAATAATAAAATTATCTAGAAAATCTTCATATAATGATGCCACACCAACTGATGAGACTTCAATATCCAAAGCCTTCATGAATTTACTGGCAGGGCCAGAAACAGAATCAGACCCAATTATTGGAGAAACTGCAACAACATAAGTATCTTTTAAAGCTTCTCTAACACCTTCTAATGATAGTATCGGAGAAATTGAAGTAATTGGATTAGACGGTCCAATAATGACTGCTTCAGAATTTTTAATAGCATCAACAACACCATCCGCAGGTGCAACACTGGAAAATTTAATGTCCAGCACTTCAGGCTGGGATTGATGTTTAATTAAAAAATCATGGAATTCCAATTCACCCATGTCAGTAATTAGTTTAATATCAGATTCTTCATTGCTCATAGGTATTATTTTTGATTCAATGCCCATATTCTCCGCTTGAATTTCAACAGCCTTTGCAAGACCATATTTCTTCATCAGCTGGGTCTTTTGAATTTTAGTTGCTCTATCGATATCACCAATTCTAAGTAGTTCCTGACATCCTAACTCGCAAAGTCTTTCATGAGTAATAAATGTGTCTCCTTTAACACCATACCAAAATTCATCATTAATCATGTCAGACATAGTGTATAAAACCGTATCAACATCAGCAGAAACATAAACTCCAGAAAAATAATCATTTTCCAAAGTATTTACAATGATTGTTAAATCCTTAGGATTGACAATTTCTTTTAACCCTTGCAATAATTTTGGAGTACCTGTACCTCCAGAAAAAACAGTAATCATAATATCCACCTATTTTCTAAATACGTCAAACTCTTTTGGCATGATAATGGATTTCATATTTGAATTCACATCTCTTAATGTATCAAAACCAGAAAAACCACGAATCAAAACGACTGGAAGACCCTCATCAGCTTGTCCCATAATAAGTGATGCGGCAGCAGCCAACTCATCACCAGTAGCAATTTCAGTAGTTTCCAACTCACGGCCGTATAAATCTTTTTCACCCACTCTTCTCCATAATGGAGAAATTCCAGAACATCCAATTGCAGTTCCAATAGCGCCAAATCTAAATGCTCTTCCCTGAGTATCAGTAATTATAACTGCAATTTCTTCTTCAAACTCTTTTTCCAAAAATTCCCTAATTTCCAAAGCGGATTTGTCAGGATTGATAGGCATTGGAGTGGCTAAACCTTCCCCCACATTTGATTCATCAATACCTGCATTTGCACAGACAAAACCATGTTTGGTTTCGGTAATTATGAAGTTAGGGCCAACTTCGACAACCTCATTTGATTCATTTAAAATTGCTTGAACAAGTTTAGGATCTTTTTTAGATTTTTCAGCTAAGTCGATAGCTTCTTTAGAGGGATTCAATTCTTCAATATTTATAAAAGTACCTTCGGATTTGGAAATTAAAGTTTCGGCAATCAAAATAATATCCCCATGATGGATAGAACAGCCTTGTTCAACAATAGCATCCTTAATAATCTGTGAAATATTGCTTGTACTATCAACAATTGGAATATTTTCTAACCCTATCAATTCAATTGTCATAATATCATCTAAAAATTAAAAAAAATAAAAAAAATTATGGATTATAGACATCAATAGTCCATTCTCCATTAAAAACAGCCGCTCCAGAAGTTACAGGCTTTTTATAATTTGCAAAAGTACCTTCATCAAAAATAAATTTAGCAGATTCAGCAGCTGTTTTTGCATCAAATTCAACTACATCATGCACTTGACTACCATAAGTGGAAATAAATACTGCTTCCCCATAAGGAACCGCTTCAACCAATAATTTTTTATCGTTGGCAATTCCTATATAACAGCCGTATTCATCCTTCTTATTTGTTGATGTAACAACTCCAGCAATCCTTGGAGTATGGTAATCATCTTTTTCATAGTCCATAGTAAGTAAAGAATATGCAATAGCATCTTTTATGTTCATTCCCAAGGATATTTTATCAGCTATAACATCAGTATGGGCACCATTTGATACGATAGCCATATCTCTTACAATACGAATACAATTATATGTAATGTATGTATTTTCATAAATATCCTTTTCAAAACCTTCTTTCGGTACGATAGCTGCACGATTATCAAATTTCAAGCATTGCCTATTAGGAAATGACCTACTTGATACACGATATGCTACAAAAGGTTTTCCATCACTATTCATCCCAATTGATAAAATTCTTCCAGTATACATTTTCATCCCTCAATTTAAAGTTCTGGACGTTTAACAGCCACTTCTGGAGGCACACCTGGAGGTGTAGTAATCTCAATTAGACCAGGTTTGATTTTTATTTCACCTTGATCAATAACTTTTGCTTGCACTCCCACGGCTCCGCCTGCAATGGCATCCGATCTGTCTTGACCATTAACTGTAACTTTATTTAATCCTGCCACAGGCACAACATAATATTCCTGATCACCGGAAACATCAGTTACATTTGGTTTTCCTGATGCCTCTTCAGCAGCATCAGTAGCATCAGTTTGAACATCAGCTGAAAAATTACTAGTAACCACTAAAAAAATCATTATAGTAAACAATATATCAATAAATGGAACCAAATTAATACTTGGTTTTTGATCAATAACTTTCTTTTTATGTTTTCTTACATCAATTGCCATTTAAACACCTATTGTCTTAATTTACTTTCAGTAATTTCAGCATTAACATTACATTTTTCTAAAATAATATTTGAAATACTTTTATCCAACATACTCGGTTTAAAAGAAACCTTAATATTAGCATAAGGGTCTGAAATTAATCTAGTGTTAACAACACCTTCAGCTTCTTGAAGAGCTTCTAAAGCACATTCCACATTTGAATCAACTCTAACTTTAACTACAGCATAACCCCAATTAGTCATTTTGGTAGCCAGTTCAATTTTATCCATTTCAGCTTCAATTAAACCTTGAATATATGTGTGAAGTGGAAGCAATATGATTGCTACAAGCAATCCCATAATTGTGGTGGTTAATGCCACATAAATACCTTCAGCCATAGCTGCAGAGTCAGGATGAACACCTAATGATTTGAAAGTCATCCAAATACCTATAACAGTACCAATTAATCCTAAAAATGGAGCCAATTCGATAAGAGTCTTTAGAGTATTTAAACCTTTAGTCATTTTAGCTACTTCAACAATAAAAATCTGTTCCATACTCTCTTCAACTTCAGTTTTATTTTTATATCCAATTTTTAAAGTTTCAGAAATAATTCTGGAAATAGGATTTTTAAAACCATTTATTTGCTTTAAAGCTTCAACAGCACCGCCCCTTTCCATAGAAGCAGTTACAACACCGAAAATTTCAGTTGTATCAACTTTACTAATTTTCCTAAGATATGCAATTTTTCTAATAGCAATAATGAGACCATAAATACCAATGAAAAGAATTATATAAGTGATAATTCCCCCTTGAGTAAAAATATCCATCATACCATCAAAAAATGGCGAAACATATTCTATAATCATATCCATCCTCTAATTATATCATATTGAATTTTATAAAAATAAATATATTAATACATGTACTTAAATATTATTTAAAAAAATAAGATTCTATTTCATTTTTGAAACTGTTGCCCATGATTTTCTAACAAATTCGGGCATTTCATCATAAGTATAATTATTTAAAAATTTTTTAGTGGTTGGGTCTGATGGATATCCAGAACCTATTCCACCGGTTTTGATATATTCTTTATTAATTTCTGCAATTTGAGCATCTCTTTCAGCTTTTGCAATAATAGATGCAGCACTTACTTCAATATATTTATCATCTGCTTTATGCTCAGCAATTACATTCACACCAGTGGATTCGCAAAGATAATTCTGAAATCTTTCAGCCTTAACATCCACAGCATCGACAATAGCTTTTTCAGGATTTAAACGAATAATTAAATCTCTCATTGCATTCTTTTCAATATCATTAAGATTAATTCCATCGGCTCTCATTTTATCAATTTCTAATGCTGAAATGACCACAATTTCATAATCAAACATCTTTTTTAGTTTTCTTGATAAAATTGTTCTCCTATTAGGGGTCAATCTTTTTGAATCTTTTACTCCCATCCTTTCAAGAACTTTTTCCATTTTTTCGGGAATAATTACACCTGCAATAACCATAGGTCCCAAAACAGAGCCACGACCAGCTTCATCAATGCCTAAAATATCCATAAAAATCATCAAAAAAAAGTAAAAAAAAGAAATAAATAATAATATTTATTTCATAGCCCTGAGACGAACTTCAGGTTCTAATGCAAGAGGTTCTGCAGCAACAATAGCAGTACCTTTAGCAACAACTGTCATTGGATCTTCAGAAATTTCAACAGGGATAGAAATTTCATCATAAATTCTTTCTTTTAATCCACGGAGTCTGGAACTTCCACCAACTGCAACAGCATTGTTGTAAACGCCCATCATTAATTCTGGAGATAATCTTTCTAAGACCACATTTAAACCATCAACGATTTGTTGCATATAAGGCTCAACAGCATCGGCTACCAACATTGAATCAATAACAACTTTTTTAGGTCTGTTAGTTTCTAAAGATTTACCAATTACTTCAACACTTAAGTTTTCTAGTTGTTCGGAACAGTGAACCATACCAACTTCCATTTTTGCAGATTCTGCATCATGAATACCAATAGCTACATCATATTTTTCTGCGACAAGTTCCACGATTTTATTATCAATGTCATCCCCACCACATCTAACGGTTTCGATGTCATTAATACCACCAAGAGATATGATTACTATATCAGTTGATCCAGCACCAATATCAATAACCATAGTACCATTTGGCTCAGCAATAGGTAAACCTGCACCAATAGCTGCTGCCAATCCTTCACTAATAACTAAAATATTTTGAGCTCCAGCTTTTCTACCAATTTCTTCAGCAGCATTCTTTTCCACTTCAGATGCATCCCCCGGAATTCCAATAACAATTCTTCCAACACTTTCACCCTCATTAATACCAATCTGCATTGCTTTAATGAGTAATGCTTGTGCTTGAACAACATTTTCAATAACACCTTTTTTCAAAGGTCTTACTGCAAGTATATCTTCAGGAGTTCTACCAAGCATTCTTTTAGCTTCTTCCCCTACAGCTAACACTTCAGATGGATCATCTTTTTTTACTGCAACAACAGAAGGTATTTGATATAAATCAAATTTATCCCCAGAAGGTTTTGCAATAACAGTGTTTAAAGTTCCTAAATCTATTCCTAAACTATTGCTAATAACTTTAGTATTAGTAACTTGTGGTTCTTCCTCATCCTTTCCAAAAATATTCATGATTAATCCTCCGTTACAATATCTTTAAAATCTATAACGAAAATCTTATTTGATGTAGCGATACTTTGAACCTTTTTTACAAAGATTTCTTCATCTACTGAAATTAAAATTGTTGATAAAACAACTTCATTAGCATTGTAAAATGGTTTCAAAGCAGATTTGATGAAGTTTGGTAATTTAACTTCATTACTTATGTCTATATTAATGAAATTAGTAGTCTGTGATTCTTGCAATATGGCGAAGGAAACCTTTGATTTTTCAATGATTGATACTGCATTCCTAATTACATCATCAGGAGCTATAAAAACCATCAAATTAGGTTCTTCAACTAAATATTTACGAGGGATGGCAATAACTGCTCCCCCTTTGTTTTTAGTTTCATTTTTAAAATCATTTATAATGATTGAATTGCCATAAACCATGATAAAATCAAATTTTTTATCTAATTTACCTTCTTTTAAAATAACATGTTCTCTGAACAATATTTTAACATTGTGATTTGAAGCGATAGCCTTATAAGCCATTGCATCGATTAACTCAGCACTGCCTGCAATAATACACCAACTTTTTTCTATTTTATAAGAACTATCATTGGTTATTCTTGCAGCTTGTCTAAGAACACGTATATTATCTTCAATCATTTAACTACTCACATTACATTAATTTAATTTCATTAACTTTAAAAATAATTGGTAATATTCAAAAACAATTAAAATTAATCATTTAAAATATTAGCAATATCACTCTCTTTAAAGTCTAACAATTAATATTTTTTTATATTATTATTATATATATTTTGTTGTTTAAGGTTATTTTATAAAATAATAAATAAATTTCAATTTTTAAAAGTTTTCTAAGTGAAATCAATATTTAAAATAGAAAAAAATAATTTATTTTTAATTAAATTTAAAAACAATAGGTAAACTATGTAAAACAATAAAAAATAATACTTATTAATAACTAAAAATAAATATAGATAATAATAAAACGATTTACAAGATAAAATTAATAAGATATGAGATGAAAAGTATTACTGGAGTCAAAACATGGAAATTGAAAGAACCAATATTCAAAATTTTATTGCAATATCCGACATTATTTCATTATTAAATATGAGTTCGGGGTTTTTATCCATAATATGCTCAATAAATCATAATTTTGAACTATCAGCAATTCTGATGATTATTGCAATTATATTTGACTCCATAGATGGTTGGGTAGCCAGAAAAGCGAATAGAGATGACAGTTTAGGTTTTGGAAAAAATATTGATTCCTTATCTGATATCATATCATTTGGTGTTGCACCTGCAGTATTTCTCTATACTTCCCTAAACACCGCCTCAATACCATTACAATTAATAGCAATACTTGTTAGCTTATTAATCGTTATTTGTGGAGTTTTGAGATTAACTAGATACAATGTAATAGCAGACCACATTAAAACAAGCGGATTTATTGGTTTTCCAATTCCAGGAATATCCTTTATAATTGCCACATTGTATTTAAGTGGATTATATAACAATTATTTGGCATTATTGTTAGCTACAATCGTGTCAATTCTAATGATTAGTAATGTCAAATATCCCAAATTCTCAAACATGCCAGCAATTATAATATCTTGCATACTAATCGTATTAATCATACTTCCAATTCCAACAACAGCATATGGCGTTAACATACCTGCGTTAATCCTATTATTATTCTGCTTATACTACCTCATTATTAATTTAATTAAAAAATGAGACCCATTTACTCCTATTAATTAAATTAACCATCAAAATTAAAAAGGAGTATTTAAAATGAATAATAAAAAACCAAGAGATCCATTTAATTCAGACGGTTTTGAAAAAACAAAACTAGATGAACTTTTACCAAAACCAAAGCCGAAAGAAGATGATGAATTATCACTATTAAAAAAGTTTAATCACAAACTTGGAGTTTATTTAAACCCCAGTGATACAGATATAACTGAAAATGAAAAACGAAGAAAAATAGGAGTTATAATAACAATTTTAATATTTTTAACTTTGATAATTTCATCATACTATTTTTTAATATACGAACCTGGACAGAAAGAATTATCATTAGAAAAAACAACTAAACTGAATGAACTTCATGAATTATATACAGGAGCGCTAGCAGCATCACCCAATGAAATGGCTCTAGAAAATAAGATTGAAAATGGAAAAAGCAATTCAGAAGTTGAGATGATAGATATTATTAATCCAGCCACAAAAGATTGGAAATCGTATCATCAAAAATCTATAAAATCCAACATAGATAAATATAATCGAACAATGGCAGTTTATTCAAATGAAAGTAAAAACGTGATAATGTCACAAAATGAAGCAATAAAAATCGTCAATGATAATGATGCAAGAATTTTATCAAAAATCAAATTTGAAAAGCCAAATACCGTATCTGTTCCAGTATTGGTTTCAAGGCTTCAAGCAGGAGCAGGACTGGTGAATGTTGGAAGCATTGTAGATATATATTCAAACTTGAACGAAAGTGGCGAAAATTTTAGCTCAAACAATACAAATCCAGACATCAGCGGATGTACTGTTTTATCGATAATGAGATACGAAGAAAACGGAGAAGTGGATTCCGAATATTCAAAATCAAAAATGAATGTCCACGGAAATGTCACAAATCCACAGGAAAATTCCAAAAAATTTTCTTCAAATGTATTGGAAATGATAAAAGGCAGCATAATGAACGGATATGACGAAAAAGAAACATTTGAAATGTTAAAAAATTATGGAGTAAAACTATCAAACTATGAAAGGCAAATAAACTTGGGCGATTTAGATGCACAATATATGCTTTTAATTGAAACACCTCAAGACAAAGTGAACTTCATGCTAAACAATATGGACAACATCGTATTAACTATTCCTACAACAAACGCACCTGATTGGATGGTGAATGAAATAAGTTCAACATATGAAAATTAAAAAATATTATTAATCAGATATAACAAAAGTGATATTATGAAACGACCAAGTATCATGACAATAGTTGTTATTATTTGTATAATAATAATTGGAATGTATGCAATGGGAGAAGTGAATTATTTTGCATCCAAAATAGTTGTTGAAAGGAATGTTGAATCCCCAACCGTTGTCATACCTTCAATCGGAGTTCAGGAAAAAATCAATAATGTATCCCTTAACCAAGGTGTTTTTCATGAATTAGACTCTTATAACCCCGATGTTGGAGATGTTCTGATATTCGGACATAGAACGCTCCAAGGTTCGCCGTTTTTAAGACTTAATGAAATACATAACGGAGATTCATTTTTACTTGAATGGCCTGGAATTGGAGAATTGAAATATAATGTAATTGATACAACCATCGTTCCAGCATCATACGAGCTTAATGCACAGGAAGGTGGAAAGAATGTTTATCTAATTACATGCGATCCAATTGGTTCAACCGAGAATAGATTAATTGTCAAAGGAGAATTAGTTGATACACAACCAATCAATACAGCAATTATAAATAGTAATCCTCAAGAATCAAATGCACTATTTATAACAGCAATATTCTTAGTTGTTGGTCTTATATTTAGCTTTTTCTATCCTAAAGACAATAGAGCATATATTTTAGCTACAGTCCTGATTATCACGGCCATATTAGCATTTTGTTGTATTCATCCGATACCTTCGGAGCTAATATATGATAAAATAATATTCCTAAATGGAGGATTATGATGGACGTGGATGAAAAATATTTTTCCAATATAACAAAAAGGGAAAGAGCAATATTTGAAGGTGCAATAAGTATGGGAGCGCTATTCCACCAATTTGTGGGAACTCCCGTCAATCAACAGTCAAAAGGTAGTTTAGAAAGAAGTATGGAAGAATCACTAAAGCTACAGCCTGCAATCGAAGATGTGCAAGTTAAAATTAGATTTGATAAATTAGAAGAATCAATGACTGAATTCGATTATACTTCACTTACCGGAGATATGTTGGATGTTAAAATATTTACAAAAGTGGATAATGTTAAAGCAACCATAAGAATTGAATTCATTGAAGAGCTAAATTACCCATTGATGTATGTAGAAAATATTGAAGAATAAGTTAGTAGATTTTCTCCAAATCTTCTAACAATTTTTTTAAATGACTTTTTTTAATATGATTCATCAATACAACACGAATTGCAATAGGACATTTTGCAACAGAAACTTTCCATCCCAATTTATCCAATTTTTCTGCAAATTGATGGGCTTCAATTTGAGGATGATTGAATGCGACAATATTTAATTCCGGCTCGCATACCACATCATAACCGATTTTTTCCAAACCATTTTTAAAAAAGTGAGTATTATCCATTAAATTTTGAGCTATTTTAGAATATCCTTTTTTACCGAAATACTTCATAATTGCATAAGTTGCTGCAGAAGATGCACCCAAACGTGTTCCAACAATTGTAGATTGAGTTTTTACAGTTAAATATGGAGAATCTACTGCCATAACCTGCAAATATTCCTCTTTTCTAAAGATAATTCCACCAGCAGGAATAGGTGCAAGACCCATCTTATGAGGGTCAACAGTGATAGAACAAACTCCCTCAAGGGAAAAGTCAAAAACTGGCAAATCATAACCCGCTTCTTTTAAAAAGGGAATTGAAAATCCTCCAAATGCTGCATCAACATGAAAATAAATATTATTTTCATGAGCAATTTTGGAAATCTCACCAATAGGATCAATTAAACCCAATTCAGTTGTTCCTGCAATAGCAACAATAGCCACAGTTTTATCAGAAATAGAATTTTTAACTGATTCAACATCAATTTTATAATCATCATCTAGTTCAGCTTCAACAATTTTTAAATTAAGCATATCGGCAGCTTTTTTAAAAGAAAAATGAGCAGAACTTGGAATGATAATTTCACCATCAACAATGCCTTTATACTTCCGTGCATGATTCCTGGCAGCACGAATTGCCATCAGATTAGCTTCAGTACCTCCAGTAACAATATTACCGTAAGCATTGTCAAGAGACAATAAGTCCCCAATAGATGCTATTACTTTCTCTTCAATAAGTTTAGTTCCTTTAAATAAACCTGGATCTCCAAGATTAGTATCTAAAAATTTGCAGTAAACCTCTTTTGCAAAAGGATGTGCTTCAGTGCACATGGAACCTAAAATTCTGCCATCAGAATAATTATAGTCTAATTTATGGATTTCAGACAATTCGTCTAAAATAATTTTTTCATCTATTGGTTCATCTTGCATAAAATACCCTAATTTAAAAATAATTAATAAAAATAAAAATAAAAAAAGAAAGAATAAAATTATTCTAAACGTTTACGGGCAGCGTCGAGAATAATTTTTTGTTCAGCTCTAGCAACAGTTTTTCTCACATCAGCAATAGCGTCAGTATTGGATGATACACTTGTAATTCCAAATCCAACAAGTTTTTCAACAATGTGAGGTACACTACCTGCTTGACCACAGATACTACATTTAACACCAGCTTCAGCACATTTTCTAATTGTTCTTTCAATTAGTTTCATTACTGCAGGGTGTTCTTCAGAGTAGTGTTTAGCAACGAATTCATTGTTTCTGTCAACTGCAAGAGTGTATTGAGTTAAATCATTAGTTCCTAAACTTACAAAGTCAATTCCAACTTTAATATACTCATCAATCATTATTGCTGCTGCTGGAATTTCAACCATCATTCCAAACTCAACATCTTTATGAGGTTCAAGACCTACTTCAGAACATAAAGCCTTAGCTTGCACTAATTCTGCAGGACTTTGAGATAATGGAATCATAATTCCAATATTAGTATAACCTTTCTCATGTAACTTTTTAATAGCTTTGAATTCACATTTAAGAATTTCAGGTTGATCTAATTCTCTTCTAATTCCTCTCCAACCAAGCATTGGGTTGTGTTCTCTAGGTTCGTTTTCTCCACCTTCCAAAGTAATGAATTCATCAGTTGGAGCATCTAAAGTTCTGTACCATACTGGTTTTGGATAGAATGCATCTGCTACAATTTGAACATTTTCTGCAATAGTGTCTATTAATTCATCTTCATTATCATCAGCGATGAATTTACCAGGGTGAATACCTGATGTTAACATCAAGTGTTCGGTTCTTAAGAGTCCGACACCATCCGCACCAGTAGCAGCTGCTTTTTCTGCAGCTTCAGGCATACTTACATTAGCTTTTACTTCAGTAACAGTAATAATTGGAGCTGCTTCTACATTGGATGCTACCGGAGCAGCTTCTTCTTTAGTTTCTGAAATTCCTTCAAATACTAAACCTTTTTTACCATCTAATGTTACACCAGAGTTTTCTTCTAAAGTAGTTGTAGCACTACCAGTACCTACAACACAAGGAATTCCAAGTTCACGGGAAATAATTGATGCATGGCAGGTTACTCCACCTTCATCAGTTACAATACCACTAGCTCTTCTCATAGCAGGAACCATGTCCGGAGTAGTCATGGTTGTAACCATTATGTCCCCATCTTTAATTTTATCTAATTCATCAATGTCTAAAACAATTTTTACTTTACCGGAAGCCATACCTGGGCTTGCACCGAGACCTCTAACAAGAACATCACCTAAATCAGAAGATTCATCACTGTCTTGATCTACTTCAGCATCTCCCAAAGTAGTGATTGGTCTAGCTTGCAATAGGAATAAACTGCCTCTTTCAAATGCCCATTCAGTATCCATTGGCTCACCGTAATGAGCTTGAACTCTTTTACCCATTTCAGTTAATTGAATGAGTTCTGAATCAGATAATACTCTTTCGTTTCTTTTTTCTTCAGGAACATCTACTTTTACACTAGTACCGTCCTCATCATTAGTGTACATTACTTTTTTATCACTGATTGTTACATTGATAATTTCATTGTTCTTTTTGTCAACTTGATAATTGTCAGGAGTTACATCACCGGAAACTACTGCTTCACCGAGTCCCCATGATCCTTCAATTAAAGCAATTTCTTCACCAGTGGATGGGTTTACAGTAAACATTACTCCTGCTTTATCTGCATTTGCCATTTTTTGAACAACTACTGCAATAAATACTTTGGAGTGTTCAAAATTATTTTCTTCTCTGTAGAAAATTGCTCTTGCTTCAAATAAAGAAGCCCAACATTTTCTGATGTAGTCAATTACTTCATCATTTCCGGAAACATGTAAGAAGGTATCTTGTTGACCTGCAAATGAAGCTTCAGGTAAATCTTCTGCAGTAGCGGAAGAACGAATAGCTACATCAGTGTCATCTTCTCCAACTCTTTGACATAATTGATTGTATGCTTCAAGAATTAATACAATCATATCTTCTGGAATAGGGGTTTCATTAATGATTGTTTTGATTTCTTCAGCAGCTGCCTGAAGTGCTTTTGTATCATTAATGTCAATTTTTTCAAGAATACTCATGACTTGACCATTAATTCCAGAGTCTTCCATAAATTTTTCATAAGCTTGAGCAGTTACTACAAAACCAGGCGGTACTGGAATACCCGCTTGAGTTAATTCACCCAAATTAGCACCTTTTCCACCTGCAATCCCAATATCAGATTTATTTAAATCCTCAAATTTTACAACATACATGAAATATAACCTCTTGGATTAAAAATATATTACATTGACAATAGTTAAATAGCCAACATTATATCTATATTTAATTTTTAATGTTTAAATATTTAATGAAAATTAGAAAAAATGATAATAAAAAAAAGTAGAAAAAAAGTTAGTTAAAAAATCTATTTAACTAAATCTTGACCTTTGTCGACAACAATTTTACATGGAACTGGTAATTTCATACCTGCTCTTTTTAATGCAAGTTTAGCGTCTTCAAAGTTCTTTTCTTGACAGTCGATAGTGATGATTCTTTGATCTTTTTTAACGATAGCTTCAACACTAATAGGTTTACCGAAAGCGTTTCTCATACCACTTTGTACCCTATCTGCACCTGCACCAGTTGCCATTGGGTTTTCCCTTACAATTTGGTGAGGGTAGACTCTTAATTTTAAGTGGTAACCCATTCTACCAGCAGCTCTTTGCATTAATCTGTTAGAAGCAATCCTTGCAGCTTCTAAAGAATTATGTCTAATTTGAGCTGGTTTTTTAACAGCTAAACTTAATGACACTGGGAATTCATCTTTTAAGTTTCCCATATCATATTGTACAATTCTTGAATTTGGGGTTTTTCTAATATAATCTCTTCTAGTATAAGCACGAACCATTATTATTCCTCCGAAATAAAAATAACATGTTAAACATGTTTTATTAAAAGAATAGCTATGAATAACGAATTTTTGAAATAGCTATATAAAAATTATATATCGTAATATAATAGAATACTTAAATATATTAATTTAGTTATTAATAAAGGTTACCATATTTTCGAAGTTTAATGATAAAATTATATAATGGCAAATAACATATTTATTTATAGTGACATTATGAAAATATCAGGAAATATTACATTTAATTTTAAAAATGAAAAAGATGCAAAACTCATATATGATTCTTTAGAAGTAGACAATGAAAATTATCTCGAATCTGAAATAGAAGGCAATGAAATCAACTATAAAATTACTTCAAAAAGTCTAGGAAGTTTTTTAACAACTGCAGACGATTTAATAGCATCTGAAATTGTATCTGAAAAAATAATTGAAAATACAAAAAATTAATTTTTAAAATTATTTTAACTTATAAAACATATATAATTGATTTTAATAATTTTCAAATAAAAATATGAATATTCATATACTAATTTTATAAAAATAAAAACAATTGTAAAGAAAAATTTATAAAAAAAAGTTTAAAATAGCAAGTTTTATATAAATAAAAAAAAATATATTAAATTATTATTAAATTAAATTGAGAGAGTGTTTTAATATGGCATGTCATTATCATCCAGAAAGAGAAAGTACAGATATATGTGCAATTTGTGGAAAGCCAATCTGTAAAGAATGTGGTTTAGAAATTGCAGGAAAAATTTATTGTAAAGACTGCTTACAGAAAATTGTAGGAGTCGGAATAGAAAACAACGCTGAACCTGTTGAAGAACCACAAGTTGAAAATGTTTACAATACTCAAGAAGAAGTCATATATGATTCTGAAGAATCTATTACCCAAGAATACGGAATCGCTGATGATTCCCCATACAACATAAGAGACAATATCGAGTATTCAGGAGGTTTGGAATCATCTTATTTATATGAAACTGAAGAACCTCAACAAGTTGTTCAAAATGAAGTAGAATATGTGCAAGAACCAGCACAAACCCAACAAGTTGCACAAGAAGAATATTATGCACAAGAACCAACACAAATCCAACAAGTCGTTGAAAATGAAGCTGAATACTATGCACAAGAACCAGCACAAACCCAACAAGTTGCACAAGAAGAATACATTTACCCAGACCATTCTTTTGAACCGCAAACAACTAGCGCAAGAATGGACTTAGAAGACAAATACGAAAAATATTTGGATGATTTGTACTTTGATGAAAAAGAAGTTCCTCTAGAAGAACAGCTTGCAAAGGACGAAGAACAATTTGGATCATTAACCAGAAGACCATATAAACCTAGTGAGACACCTGCTCAAGAGCAAAAAAGAGCAAGATCCGAAACTCCTGAAGAAATGGAAGCAAGAATTAGAGCAGAAATACTAAAAGAACAAGGTATTGAACCTGAAAAAGGTAAAAAAGATAAAAAAATTAGAGAATCCAATGAGAATATTCACAACCTAAATTACCAAGAAGAAAAAGAATCAATGGGTGCTGTTGACATATTACTAACCATTGTTTTAGTCATTGTGATTTTAATTGTTATTTACTATCTCGTTTACCTGTTCGTATTACATTCTACATATCCAACATTTATGGATGCACTTTATGGACTTAAAAATCCACAGAATGTTATTAACAGTGCTCTAAGCAAATAATGAAATATTTTCATTATTTACTTTTTGTTTAAAACTTTCCAAACACTCTTCATTTTTATATCCTAAAATCCGGATATTTGATGGGTACCTGTCAATATATTCGGAAATATCACTTTTTTTTATTGGATTTTCCATAATACTTAAAACACGCTCTTTAAAATGAGTTGAAAATCCCTGAAGGATTGAGTTTTTTAATTCATCGACATTGTCATAAAACCTATTATCGACAATGTTTTTTGCTAATTTTTCATTAAATAGATTTAAGTTAACCAATTCATCATAATCAAAATTATTTGCAGTATTTAAAATTGAATCCTCATCACGAATCCCATAAATAATCGAATCATTTTCAATGGCATCCCTTAATACATCAATAGTCTTTTGAGGCATCATATCCAAGACATCAGTAAAATTATCTTCCAAAATACTTTGCCTTATTAATGTGCCGCTTACGCCTCCGATTCTTTCTACAAATAAAAATTTATCTTTAAAATCAAAACCTATTTTTGACAGGGAATTCGCAAAAGAAGCGATTACATAATTATCTTCTTCAAGTTTATCCTTTAAAAGAATTTCACCAGTTGTTTTATCAACGATTTTATAAGGTTTTGGAGCAATATGATGTCCCATATTGATTCTTTTTAAAATTTCATCAAAGCCATCAACTTTCTTATAACCTCTTGGAATATGAGATGTGTTTAATGCCTTAAACATTTTACAAAGACATAACGAATACTGACCTGAACCCATAATTCCCATAGGAGGTCCTTCAACAACAATATCTGCACCTACAGAGATTGCAATTTCAGATCTGAGTTCTCTTGGAAGTATGTATGGAATGCCCCTACCACTTCTTTCAAATAATCCCGGCACAATAGCAACAAATAATGAATCGGGAAAATGTTGCTTTGCAGTTTTCATGCAATGAAAATGACCGTTATGCAACGGATTATATTCTGTAAAATCAGCTACTAAATTAATATCTGAAGAAGTACTGGAAACCTCATATTCGCTTTCCAAATCATTGAAAAACAATTCCATATCTCTTTTAAGAATTGATGAAACTTGAGTCATATATTAAAATATTTACTTTAAATTAAAAAAAATTTATGTTCAATTAATAATATAATATTAATTATAATATATCAGGAGTCAAAATATGGATTTAGTTATAAAGAATTGCAGATTTGTAGATAAGCCAGGAGAATTTTACATTAAAGTTGATGAAGGAAAAATAGTTGATATTTCAAAAACACCTATTAAAGCAGATGAAATCATAGACATTAAAAACAATTATATTCTTCCAGGTTTTATTGACCCCCACATACATTTCAGAGATCCTGGCCTGACTCAAAAAGAAAATTTTAAAACAGGCAGCTTAAGTGCTGCAAATGGAGGATTTACAACAGTATTTGACATGCCAAATACACTGCCTAAAACAAACACTTACAAGGCACTTAAAGAAAAAATTAAAATCGCTGAATCTAAATCCGTTGTAAATTTTGAACTTCTAGTTGGAACAAATACCCTTGAAGAAATGGAAAAAATGATGAAACTTAATCCGATTGCATTTAAGATATTTATGGACTTGGAAAGTGATGAAAGTTTAGAAGAAAATTTCCATAATTTGTCAATATTAAAAGAAAAAACCAATTATAATGGGATTGTAGCGACCCATTGTGAAAAAAAATCCATTGTTGAAAAAGAAACTTCAAGGTTAAAAGAAAAAGACGAAAATGAAGCAATTGACTACAGTTATGCAAGACCGGCCATGTCAGAAGACGAATCTGTAAAGCAAGCTATTGAACTTGCAAGGGCGAATAATTTATCTTTACATATATGCCATTTAAGCTCAAGGAAATCCCTAAGTCTTGCAAAAAATGCAAGTAAAAAGCAAGCAGTAAGTTGGGAATTTACACCACACCATTTATTACTAGATAATTCAGCATACAATATATATGGTACATTCATTAAAACTAATCCACCACTTAGAGAAAAAGAAGACAGTATAAACATCGGCGATTTAGATGAAACTTCAATTATTGGAACAGACCACGCACCTCACACAATGGAAGACAAGCAAAAAGGTGTTTGGAATTCATCACCAGGAATACCAAACTTAGAAACCGTAGTGCCACTGCTTTTAACCGAAGTGAATAAAGGAAATATAGATTTAAAAATAATACCAAAAATCTTTTCCGAGAATGCATCAAAAATATACGGCCTTGAAAATAAAGGCAAAATAGATATTGGAAAAGATGCCGATTTTACAGTAATTGATTTGAAAAGAGAAGGCACATTCAATATTGAAGAATTTGAAACAAAAGCAGAATACTCCCCATTTGACGGTTTAGATTACATTGGAATGCCAATAATGACAATTGTCAAAGGAAAAACAGTAATGAATAAAATTTAACTAATTTTTAAAAAAAAGAAAATAAAAAAGGTGTGTTTTCACACCTATTTATAACATAATGCGTCTTCTGGACATGCTTCCATACATTGACCACATAAAGTACAGAATCCTGCAATTGGTAATTTAGGATTATCTGTTTTATGAAGCATATCGTATGGACATGCGTCGATACAGTCACCACATTGGTCACATTTAGATGGGTTGAATGAAATCCTATCTCTGGTTACAGGTTCACCATCAATAGTTACTTCGTATTGTTCAACTTTTAATGCATCGTTAGAACAAACTGAAGCACAAGCTCCACATCTAATACAACTAGTGAAAGATGGTTCAGCATCAGTTTCTACTAAAGCTGGGCAGGACATACCAGTTTTGGTAACTACACGGATAGCTTCAGTAGGACATTTGTTAGCACATGCACCAATGAAATCACATTTTTCTACATCTCTTCCGATACCTTCTGCATCAACAGGTGCACCTTCACCCCATTCTACATCAATTTCTAATGCATCAACAGGACAAAGTTTTACACATAAACCACATGCAGCACATACGCTAGGAATTGCTACTGTTAAGCTAGCACTGTTAGCAGCAATGAAATCACCAGGACATGCTTCTACACAGGTGTTACAACCGATACATTTAGCGGAATCGAAAGTGAAAGATTTGATTTCTTTGGAACGTTTGACTGGTATTTTTTCAGCAATGAATATTGCATTCCAAGGACAGGTTTGTGAACATAAACCACATCTAATACAGTCATCGTTTACAGTAACAGGACTTCCAACTTCTTCAAGAGTGATTGCACTTACAGGACAAGGTTCTACACAAGTTCCACATCCAACACAATCTTTGATGTAAACAGGACCTTTTCCATTGAGATCTAAATCACATTCTACAGGTTCTTTTACACCAGGAATTCCAATTACATCAACAGGACAAATGTCAACACATTTTTGACACATTACACAGAATCCTTCAACTTCTTTTAATTTTTCACCAGTAACTTTAATTGTTTCTTGTGGGCAAACTTCTTCACATTTACCACAGGAGTCACATAATACAGAGTTGAATACTAATCTTTTTTGAGTTACTCCTTCAGTAACTTCATAATCTTCAACTTTTAATGCACCTTGTGGACAAACGTCAGCACATTTTGGTTCTTCACCACAAGTATCACAGTGAATAATAGAGCTAGGTGTTACCTCAATAGCTGATGTAGGGCAAGTACCTTCACAAGCACCACATTTTATACAGCCATCTTCATTAAATACTATCATTTATAAAAACCCCCTTAAATTTAGAATTTTTTAATGAGGTTTCCTTCACTGTCTACAATATCTACTTCAGCTAATCTCATTTGACTATCCATTGAGTGGGTAGCACAAGATAAACATGGATCGTAAGCTCTGATAACCATTTCCATTAAGTTGAAAATACTGTCATCTACTTCTACACCAGGTTTGATGTAATCTTTAGCAACTTGGTGAATACCCATTTCCATAGCTGGGTTGTTTTGGATTGTAGCTACAACAATGTTAGCGTAATTACATAATCCATTATCATCAGATTCGTAATGGTGGATTAAAGTACCACGAGGTGCTTCTACAATACCTACACCTTTACCTTCAGTTCTTTCTAATTCATCTGGGAATTTTTGACCAGATAAATCTTCTTCTAATGCTGCAGCAGCACATTCAGCAGATGCTAATAACTCAATGAGTCTTGCATAGTTGAATAATAATGGTGCTTGAGCATATCCGAAAGCATCACGGAAAGCTTTAAGAGCTTCTTGTGCGAGAGGTGCTTCTTTAGGCATTTGGTCACAAACATTAATCCTGGATAATGGTGCAACTCTGTAAATACCTTCTGGGTATCCCATTTCTTTAATGTAAGGGAATTTTAACCAGGAGTAAGGTTTTACGTGTTCTGCAACATAGTCAGTGTACTCTTCGTTTCTGTATTCGAACATGTCGCTTCCATCTTTGTCTTTGAATCTAATGTTACCATTATATACATCCCAAGTTCCGTCAGGTTTTACAGTACCACAGTGTCTAGTGTCACCGAAGTTACCTAATGAAGAGATTAAGTCAATGTTTTCTTCAAATACTGGAATAGCTAAGTCTAAAGTAGCTTGTGCTAATTCTACATTTTGTTTAGCTCTTTCGAGTAAATCTTTTTGAGTATCAGCATCTAATTCAGTAGAGATACCACCAGGAGTGGATGAAGTAGGGTGAATAGGACGACCACCTATTTTTCTAACCATTTCTAATCCGTTTCTTCTGATGTTAATAGCTTGAAGTGCAACTTCAGGCATGTCTTTAATTACTTGGAAAACATTTCTAGTTTTTCTGGTTCCGTTAGGAATGATTAAATCTGGTGCAGCTAAGAAGTAGAAATGAAGTGCGTGGGAGTGCATGTATGAACCCCAGTTCATAATTTCTCTCATTCTGTAAGCAGCAGGTAAGATTTCGTAATCATCAAAACCAAAGATTTGGTCAACTGCTTTAGCAGCTGCTAAGTGGTGTTGTACATCACAAATACCACAGATTCTTGGTACGATTCTTGCTAATTCTTCAACAGGACGACCAGTTAAGAATTTTTCGAATCCTCTGAATTCCATAACGTGTAATCTTGTTTCTTCTACATTTCCTGCATCGTCAAGATGTACGGTAATTTTAGCGTGTCCTTCAATACGAGTAACAGGCTCCATAGTAAGTTTAACCATTTTATTCTCCTCCTTTCTGCATTTTCATAGGTACTAAAGCTGCAGCTAATGTGTAAGTATAGAATGTACCTACAATATCATCTAATTGATCTGCGACAGTTTCAGGATCTACAGTTTTATCTTCGTTTACACCGTAGTCAGATGCAATCGCACTGATCATTTTTGCTCCTTGATCTAATACTTTAGCAGTAGGACCGTAACATCCTCTACATTGGATACCAATGGAAGGACATTCTGCACCACATAAGGATACAGTTGCAGGACCCATACATACTAAACCTTGGGTAATTAAACATAAATCTGGTTCAGGAGCTCCTAATTCAAATTGTCTTTTAATGAAGTCCATAGCTAAACCAGCAGGTGGTTTTTCTCTAGGACATACTTCACAAAGGTTAGTTGAAGGTAATTCGATAGTTTCTCCTCTTAATAATGTTAAAATAGCTTCTGCTACAACATCTGAACGAGGTGGGCAACCTGGAATCATTAAATCAATGTCCATACATTCACTTAATGGTCTTACTCTGCTTTCGAGATGAGGTACATCTTCGTTAGGAATAATTCCATCAGGGTTTACAGTAGATACTGAGTTAATGTATGCTTCTTGTTCTAATTCTTCAACAGTCCATAAGTTTCCAAGACCTGGAATACCACCGTAACATGAACAAGTTCCGTAACAAATTACCATGTTAGCTTTTTCATTTAACATTTCAGCTAATTCTCTGTTTTCATCGTTTCTGATTCCACCTTCGACAATAATGATATCTAAATCTGGTACTTCATCATATTTAGTATCCATGAGCACAGGGGAAAATTCAAAATCTGCAAATTCCATTACATCAATTAAGGATTCGTGGAAATCCGCAATGGATAAGTGGCAACCGGAACATCCGCCTAACCACATAGTTCCTATTTTAACTTTATCTGCCATATTAAACTCCTCCAATTTATCTTTCAGCATCTAATTGTTCTTTTAATGGAGCTGGACCTAATTCTTTGATTCTGTTAACCATCATTTTAACAGATTCAGAGAATTTTTCACCTTCGGATGCAGAAATCCAATCGTGGTGAACTCTTTCTTTTCCAATTCCCATATCTTCGACTAATCTATAAATTAATCTCATTCTACGATCTAATTTGTAGTTACCAGCATCATAGTGGCAGTCACCCATGTGACATCCAGCTACAAATACCCCATCAGCACCTTCTTGGAATGCTTTTAAAACAAATTGTGGGTCAATTCTTCCAGAACACATTACACGAATAACTCTAATATTCGGTGGGTATTGCATCCTTGCAGTACCTGCTGTGTCTGCTCCTCCATAGGAACACCAGTTGCAACAAAACATTACAATTTTTACATCATCAGCCATAGAGTTTCTCCTCCTCTATAAAATATTTTTTACAATTTTGAAAAACTTTTGTTTCTCAAAACCAATTTTAAAGTTTTTTAAAAAATTTTAAAATCTTTTTTTAAGGAATACATGTTTAGGTACGCCTTAAAATCACAATTTTATGTACGTAATGAGCTAGCTCAGCATAACATTATGTACTGATTAATATATTTCATTAATAATTAATATAAAGGTTACTTAGAAAAATAAGCCAAAAAGTTTATATACTATAAAACAAATTTTCGAAAATAAGAAAAATAAAGACAAAAAAAGAAAAATTAGATGGAATTACATTCCATCGAGACTCATATCAATCATATTCTGAGTTTGCTCAGCCAATTCATCAGGAAGCCCTGTAATATCCATGTTCAAAAATCCTCTAACAATCATGGATTCAGCATCTTCTTCCTTAATACCTCTGGAAGTTAAATAATTGATTTCATCTTCAGAAATCTTACCTACAGCAGCTTCGTGAGACATTTCAAGATTTGCAGAGCTTGCTTCCAATTCAGGAACCGCATAAATGAAACTATCATCAGATAAAACCAATCCGTGACATTCCAAATGACCTTTAACATCAGGTACAGTTCCAGCCAAATGACCTCTAGCATATATTTTGGATTCATCCTGAGCAACAGCTCTTGATATAACTTCTCCTCTAGCACCTTCAGCATTCAATAAGACTCTTGAACCTACATCAATAATGGAATCTTTTTTACCGCCTTGTATACTTTGGAAAATAGCTCTAGAGTTTTTACCATCACAATATGCAGTAGGAAATGACTGGATAGTGCTTACAGGACTGGTTAAGATATAATTGTTAATATAAGTTGAATCATCCATTAATTTAACACCTGTTCTTGGACGTACTTCCACTTCTTCAGCCCAATTATGAACCATAGTAAATGTTATTTTAGAACCTGGTTTTAAGTACATTTCAGAAACACCGACATGCATTGCAGATGAAATGTCACTGCCTGTCGCACATCCTGTAATCAAATGTAGTTCAGAGTTTTCTTCGGCAATAATAACATTGTGTGCAGTTTGCATAATGTCAGTATCGCTAATGAACATGCAAGCCTGAACCGGCATTACTTCCTTAGTTCCAGGAAGGGACCTTACAAAGTATCCGCTTTTTACGCCATCTTTTTCTTCACGAAGTGCAGTTTTTGCAGTATACTTATCTGCATCCGGTTTGACAACATTCCAAAGATAATCTTCAACCCAACTGTATTTATCCAATGCAACACCAATATTCATTACCTCAATTGAGTCAGACATGGAGTTATTGGTAAAAATATTACTTTGGTCAACTTGTAAAAATGATCCAGACCTGTTGTTTTCTTCAGTGTCAACACCGACTTTTAAAAGGTCTTTTTTGGTTTGTTTATTCAAATCATCCAAATCATCAATCATATCCAAAGCATTGACAGTTTCATCAGTGAAATTTTCAATGGTAATATCAGCACCTAAAGCTGCCTTTTTATCTTTTGCTCTTTCTGCATCACTATAAACATTGCGCACACTCAACACATCCATTAAAACCATTTTTTCTAATATCTTCTAAAATTTCAGAAGGATTTCCAGAACAAGAAATTACCCCATCTATTAAAACATGTGCTTTATCTGCACTGACAAAATTTAAAATATAACCTAAATGAGTAATTAAAAGACCACTTCTTTTTCTTGAACGTTGTGGTTTATCTTTATCCAATAAAGTTCCTATTTCAGAAGCCAACAATTCTACATTTTCTATATCCACACCGGAATCCGGTTCATCAAACATAGTGAAATCAGGCATTTGAGCCAATAACTGTAAAATTTCAGAACGTTTTACTTCACCACCGGAAAATCCTAAATTAACATCCCTATCCAAAAATTCATCGCTGAATTTAAGTTGTTTAGCTAATTCTTGCATCCTAGGATTCAATTCTTCATCCATATCCTGATTAGAAACTATTTTTAATAAATCTCTTACTGATACTCCCCTAATGGATGGAGGAGTTTGAAAACTTACACCAATACCTAATTCTACTCTTTCAGCAGTTGTCAAACTAGTAATATCCTGACCTTTAAATTTAATAGATCCTTGAACCACATTATATTGTGGAAAACCTAAAATAGTTAAAAATAAAGTACTTTTACCAGCACCATTCGGTCCTAAAAGAACATGAGTTTCACCTTCTTCAATTGAAAGGTTGATATCTTTTAAAACTCTTTTACCAGCCACCTCAACGCCTAAATTTTCTATTTCAAGCAACATATAATCACCTTAAAAATAAATATGAATTTGTTATACTAATATAAATTTAATCTACTAAATATAAATAGTTAACACAATATATAAAAAGAGATTAAAAATAAGATAATAATAAATAAAAAAAGAGATAACTGAATTATTCAGTTACAATAATAAATTCGCCAACTTTTTCGACTTTAGCAAAAGGAACTAACAATAAGTCACCATTTCTTTTAGCACCTTTCACATGAATATTACGGTCGCTTTCAACTCTAATAGCAATATCAACAATTTTACCGGTTTTTTCGTTGATAATTAATTCATCCAAAACACCAAGGATGCGAGCATTATTGGTAGCAACCTGATAATTTTTAATTTCACTCCATAATTTTTCTTCTCTTTTTGGAATTTGTTTATTTTCCATGAACTCACCTAGTAAAAATTAAATTTAGTTATATAAATATTTAACTTCATTATATTTAAACATAATATTGATTGTATAATTTTTCAGCAACTTTGCTATCGGGAATAGTATTGATATTTAAAGCCAGTTCGGCTTTTGGAATAATTAACTGGTCTTCATCCTGAACTATATTAATACTTCTTAAAACATTTAAGCCTGAAGGCACATTGCCATTAAATTCATAAGTAAATTCAAGTCCCAAATCTTCAAAAATCTCAACAGGAACAAGAACTGACAAAGCATCTTTATCAGACTTCAAATAATATTTTAAAACATAGTCTATAGTTTCTGTTGAAATAAATGGCAAATCTGCATTAATAAAAAGTAAAATATCTTCACTGGATTGATTTTCAAAATAATCCAAGATAAATGACAAGTCAGTCAAATAATCATCCCCTGACGTATCCAAAATTTGAAAATCATCATCAAGGGAATTCAAGTAATCGATTGTTTCAAGAGTATTGGGACTGACTGCAATAATTAATTTATCAATTAATTTAGATTGATTAACATTATCAATTACATATTTAATTAAAGGTTTATCATGTAATTTGAAAAGAGGTTTTTCACAAGGAACTTTCAGTCTAGTTCCCCTACCTCCGGCCATCAAAATTGCATAAATCATGATAAACCACATTAATTTAAGCGAATTTACCGCCAGCCATTTTCATACGATCTTTAAGAATGCATCTTCCCCCTTGTTTTCCTCCAATAGGGAATTTAGGAGTACCCATTGAATTCATACAACGAGCCATGATTGCTGAACCAAGAGCAAGACCATCTTCAACAAACACTACATTTTCAAACTTATCTTGCACTGCCTGTAAAATAAGTTCAGGTTTTCTACCAGTAATTCCTGCCCTTCCTGTAATACCTAAAGCAGAGCCCGGAACGATGACATTTTCTTCAAATGCAACATCCAAAACCCTTTTAACTATGTTTGTACTAACATAATCCAAAGTTGAAAGTAAGGTTGGAAGACCATCAGCATCATAGAATTGAGCACCCAATTCCATCAATTCAGGTAATTTATCCCCATTAACACCAACATCACAACCAATTAAAGTAGTGCCCGCATTATCTGCAGCAACCGGATTAACTGGAACAGTACCAAACCTTTGAACATCCATTGGAACTTTACGAATATCAATTAATTTATGAGCCTCAAGCGCATTAGCTTCAGCCTTTTTATGATTAGCTTTTTTCATTGCTTTTTCATCATATAAATCTAAAGCCGCTCCATTTTTCTTATCAATTTGACCAGATCCTCTAGCAAGAGAATCGCTTACAACACCCGCAAGCCCTAAAAAGTTACCAACAGTATTTGCATAAGGTTCATTATCATTAACAATACGTCCTGCCAATGTTGATCCGAAATCTAAAGAAACACAAGGGTTTCTATAATCAACTTCAGTCCATTTAGCACCTAATTTAATTCCAGCAGTAACAAGTTCACCTTCCATTTCATTAGCAACTGTTTCTTTACCTTTAGGAGGAACAACACTTACAACAGCCCCATCAAACATGATATTTTCCAAAAGAGAATGTTTCTGTAATCTTTCCGGAAGTTGAGAAATACTCATTGCTGGAGACATCTTACGAGGAGGTATATCTGCTGCAAGACAACCATCTGCAAGTGCAATAATGAGTTGACCCGCTTCTTCTGCAGTTGCAAAACCTGCAGTTACCCCAGTAGATCTAACAACAAAATCCAAATCTTCATCCTTATCTACTTGACATTTTTTAAGAGATTCCAAAACAGTATCTCTAATTAAGTCAGTTACAGCTTCCTTGGAAAGTTCAATTCCCCACACAGTTTTACCAAAAACCTCTTCTGAAGGTTTAGGTGGCCTAATATCACGAGTCATTTTAACTGTTTTATTCAAAAGATAAGATTCACTAGTATTTAAATTAGTAGCCATTACAATAGATTTTGTAGTGGTGTTACCTAATTCAACAGAAGCAGTTACATAAAAAGTATCAGGCTTTTTAACAGCACCAGGACTTGCAGGACCTGCCCTCTGAGCCTTTAATGTAGCCAAATTGCCATCTTTGGAATGGGCAATTATAGGTTTAGGACCTTTATTAAAAATTTTACTTAAAAAAGACATTATTCAACCTCACCAAAATATAAAGTTAATTAATAATCTCTTTTTAAGATAATATAAATTTTATTAAAAAAATCTTTAAAAAAATCACGAAAAATAGTTAAAAAAAATTAAAAAAAGGATTAGATGAAATGAATCATCTAATCGGGACCCTTATTGTTTATAATAATTTGTTAATTGGGTGTTCTTCTACAGGTTCGGTACCGATATCTTTTGCTGCTTCAGCAATCATGATATCTGCCATACCACAAGCAGGGAATGCAAGTCTTGCGTTTTCGATTGGTCCAAAGAGAACGAAGTCTCCTCCAGCCATTTGTTGAACAATGTTAGAACCAATATCACAAACAGGCCATGCTTCTTTGTGTTCTTTTTTGTATCCTCTTAACCAATCCCATGCGGATGGTACGTTGTGAATACCAGATCCTACTGGGTATCCCCATTTAGCTTTTACAGCGTAGGAAGTTCTTACAGCAGGTCCTGCACCTTGACCTAATGGAGTAACTGCTACATCCATGAATGGTTTAGTAATTCCACATTCATCAGCCATTTCAAGGATACCTTGATCAATTACATCTCCACCAGTTTCCCAGATTTCGATTTTTCCTTCTACACCAGCTTTCATTGGGTTGAAACCTAAGAGAATGGATGCGTCGATGTCTGAGTTTTTAACAGCTTCGATTTCACCAGGTTCAGCAGCCATACTTAAAGAGTTGTAAACAGCTCTTTCGCATAATCCTACTTCTTGAACGTATTCTACACCTGCAATTTTAGCAGCAGCTGCAGTTGAATCTATAAGGAAAGGTTTGTCACAGACGTCTCCTACAAATTCTAAGTATTTTACCATAGCTTCTGCAGTAGCACCGAAAGTTTGTACAACACAAGGGTTTCCGGTTACATCGGACATTTCTTCCATAGTTTTAATTCTTTCTTCAGCAGCATCTTTATCAAAGATACCTTCTTTTTCATCACTAATAATATTGTGTCCACCGTAAAAGATTGTTCCTGCTAAAACAGTAGGGTATTCACCAGGTTGCCCTCCCATTTTCATACCAGCAACATCAATGACGAGTTGTTCTTTATCAAATCTTAACATAAATATAAACCTCCTATAATAAGGCAGATAACATTGAAGTTATACCAAATTTTATGGCTACAATTAAAATAATTAAGCCAATTATAATACCATATAATATACCAACATCCCTACCATTTTGTTGGCCTAAACGTTGATAGTATTCACCTACAGTGAAATCAACTTTTTCTTCTGCGTCATCTAATTTTGCAACAATTTGGTTGAAATCATCTGAGGAAACCATGACTTGAGGTATTGAATTATCTTCTTCACTCATAAATAACACCCCTTATAATCCCATTGCTTTTGCAAGTGCAGGAATAATTACGATAAAAAGTAATGCTATGCAAGCACCAATAGCAAATCCTTTAAATCTAGTTGCAAGTAAACCTGCGAATAGTTTACCTTCTCTTGCAAGGAGTTTAGAACTATATTCAGCATCATCTGCTGCGTTTTTCATCCCGTGTATATTTGGTTTATTTGAAATTTGTACCATATTCATCTCCTCCTTAAATCAAGAATAAAATTCCAATTATTAAAGTAAAAGCTAATCCGATCATTATACCTTGGACTTTACCTGCATAATTACCAGCCATATTCCTTTGAACTGCACCGACCATGTCGATTTTAGTGTTTATATCCCTAATTCTTGCTTCAACAAGAGCAGTTTCAGCAGAAACAACTTTGATTGCTTCTCCTTCTTCTTCGTCATCGCCATCATCGTCAACGGAAATAACCATAGCTTCTTCTTCAAAAGCACCTGGATCTTTTTCTACACATTCATTGATTTTTGATTGAATTGCTCCGACATCTTCTGTGTCGATTAAATCAACAATTTCTAATTGTTGTTGGAATCTTTCAACACCATCGAGAGGAACATTTTCTACGAAAGGAATAGCACCAGTTGCACCGATGATTTTCTTTTTGTCAGCATCTGCACCGTTTTCATGTAAAGCTTTAAAACTTTGACCTGTGATGTGACCTTGTACTTCAGCACCAGCTAATATTAAGAAACGAATATTAGGGTTTGAAATAATGTTTGCAACTACTTTTTCTATTCCTAAGTTTTCTGTTTTACATGGACCTGCAATAGCTGCACCAGAAAGTTCAGCTTCAATGTGAGAAGCTAAAGTTGTTACTGCAACTGGGCTTTCTGGATCACCGACAATGTAGTCTCCACTGATAACCGGCCAGCCGTCTGCAGGAGCTTTTTTATCAGCCATCTATAAAACCCCCAATATTTGTAATATAGGTAATGCAGCAAATATGATAAATGAAGCTAATAAGAATCCATATACCATGTTAGTTAATAATCCTGCGGTAACATAAGAACCTTCCCTTCCAGGGAAAGAACCAACAGGACTTGTGTATGGATCTAATGAAGCCATCAATTCATCAGCAGCTAATTCCACTTTTGCTACTTGTTCATTTACATCATCCATAGATAGGAGTACGATTCCTGAACCTAAAGATGAACTTATGAGCCCGGATACTGGGTCATATGCATAATTCATTTCAGGTACAATTTGTACCATAGGTAACATTTGAGCCATATTTAATTCCTCCTAATCTAATTTTCCACTTTAGGCCATAATCCAGCCCATTTGGTTGAAGCTGCATCATTACATGAAGCTTGTACGAATGCTCTGAATGAGATAATCCAACCGATTAAACCAACGATGAATACAATGAACCAACCGAGTCCACCAGTAGTGACAGACATGAGACCAGTAATAGCCATGGATAAAAATGCAGTAGATGCTGCACATTTGAGGGTTCTTACTTGATCTTCGTTAGGTCCTAAACATGCGTTGAATGGGTGTTGGATTGCCATAGTACACATAATAAATAATACAGCAATAAAACCAGTTGCAACAACATTTTCATAAATTGCAGTCATATCAAAAGTACCAGCAATAGCTGCGGAGAATCCTAAAATAGATAAACAAGCAGCACCTGCAATTTCAATAGTACATTGGAGCATAATAGGGATTTTCATACCTACAATTTTAGTTGCGACAAGAGCAATGATTGCACCAATGATAATAGCAATAACTAAACCTGCAACAGGTCCTATTAAAGGCATTTTGATAAGAGTTGCTAAACTAATACCTGCTAAAGATGAGATTACACCTACAGATAAAGACATGTAACCGATAGATGGAACACCAGTACCTAAACCGTAACTTGCTACTCTACGAATAGCGTCAGCACCCCAAACAATAGCGCATACAGCACCAAGAGCACCGAATAATGAACCAATAGTTTCATTTAACATACCGGATAAGTAAATACCGATTAATCCACCGACAATACCTAAAATTAATAAATGAGTTGAGCTAACTGCACCTGCAGCTGCACCATCAGCACTTCCACCAGCAGACATTTAGATACCTCCAGTTAAAATAATACAAAAGATTCCGACAACAATAGATGCGATAGCACATGCAATTGCTCCAGTTCCAATTCTTTTGAATTTTGGATCGTGCATACCTTCAATGGTACCACCAATGTTATAAGAAGCAATTACTGAGTTAATAAAGAACACACCTACACCTAAAATAGCAGCTAAACCAATACTTACAGCAGGGTCAGTTACAAAAGTACTGTCTTGAACAGCTTGATAAATTCCGTAGTAGACTAATCCACCACCAAAACCACCGAAGAGACCTCCAATGAGACCACTTATGAATGAGGTTAAAGGTACACCGTGACCTTCAGTACCAGGGGTTTTGTAAGCTTCTTGATTACGTTTAGTAATCCAGTCTACAGGTACTTTAGATGCAGCAGGAACAATACCTACACCGAAGATGTAGATTAAGTTTGCAATGAGCATAGTAATACCCATCATAATCATAGCACCTATTGCACCACCTATACCCACTATATAGAATGGTTCACCTGTCATAGTTGCAGCAGTAATAAGTCCTGTTAAACCAGCACCAGCAGCTAACATAGCAGTACCAGTACCTACACCAGTAGCTGTTGCCATAGCCGCAGGAGCTCCTCCTACAGGAATAAAGTGCACACCTGCACCAATCATAATACCGCCTATAGCGATGAATAAAATTAATGTAATTGGATCCATAATCGAAACCTCCTTATTCTTCCTCATATGGTCCATATTGGTTTCTTGCAAATACTTCTAATCTATCATCTATTATAATTAATAAGATAATGATTATAATACCAACAATAATACCACCATATACTCCAAATACTACTGTATTCCAGAAACTAAAGAATACAACGAGACCGAAACAGAAACCAGTTAATGGTCCACCAAATTTAGCACAGAAGTTTACTACATCCATTGAGTTTTTAGCACCTAATGGAGCTTTAGTAACAATATCCCCTTGAATAGCTACAGGGGTTCCTCCACCAAATTCGAATTTTTGATACTCACTTTCAGCACCATAATGAACGTCCCCAGTTGAAGATCCAATAGCACCGAGAGCAATACCCCAAAGCATTGCTAAAAGTGGTAATGGGAATACGTGTAATGGGGTACCATTAATAGGAATGGTCATCAAGTAAGAAATTCCAACAATACAAAAACTAGTTATAAATCCGTGACCTACAATAGGTCCTAAAGATTGAGTTAATACATCCATAAATAATGGTTGTTCAAATTGGGATTGTCCAACAATCCTTCCCATGTGGGATGTAACAGTATAAATAGCGTGAACAAAAGCAGCGACACAAGCACCCATTGCAATAGCTACGAGAGGCATCATACCTAAAGACATAACTAATCCTGCAATAGCACCAGCGACACCACACCAAACACCATAAGCGACTGGTTCACCAGAAGCCGCCTTGTTTATCATACGGTGTAAATGTCCCATTTGTGGAGCAAGTTGAACTTGGGAGTTAGGGTTACTTTGAGAACCAATATCAGATTCTAAGTCCTCTGCAGCCCCTCCGATAGTAGCAACTGCACCCATTAATGCAACTACACCTAATGTTACAGGGTCCATAATTTTTTTCCTCCATATTTTTTATTAAATTGATCATTTAATAAACGTGAAATTGATTTTTGTTCCATACAAAAATCATTGAAATCGTAATATCCACCATATTATAATAATACGATGTTTCAGAATTTTTCAAGTAAACTTGATTTTTGTTCCATACAAAATCAAAAACCTCAAAAAATACCTTCCAATATTACTAATTATTATATTTTATATGCTTCAAATATAAATGTTTTGGAATTTTTCAAGTAAACTTGATTTTTATAAAGTGGTAGATAGGTGAAATTAATCACCTATCATGTGTTTTTCTATCTATTTTGCTGGGGTAATAGCAGTTCTTTCACCAGCAGGTTCGAATTCTCTTAATGCACCTTTAGCAAATTCTTCACGTACTTTACTGAAGTCAAAGACTAAGTTTTTGTCAGCAAATGCGATTTTTACTAATGGGTTGAAAGCCCAAGCGTCTCCACGAGCGGAGTGAGGTGCTTGTGCAATACCAGCGTATTCACCTTGGTGACCTACGTTCATTGCGTAGTTAGGATAGTTAGGTCCTCTCATTTCGAGTGGTAAACCTTCATCGTTTCTGATGGAG
>NZ_CAJOJM010000009.1:0-56129 GCF_905234905.1 Methanobrevibacter sp. UBA188
GATTATCTTTACATCCCCAACAACTATCGTTTCACTGAATAAATTTTATCCAGATTTTATTCCAACTTTAAACTGCAAATTAGCTGTAATTGGAAATAAAACCGGAAAGTTAGCTGAAAAAAACGGACTGACTGTTGACTTGATGCCTGAAGACTTTACAGCCGAAGGCCTGATTGAAGAGTTCAAAAAACGTGAAATTACCAAAAAAACCATAGGCATTCCAAGAACCGCTTCTGCAAGGCCAGTTCTTCCACAGGAACTTGAAAAACTTGGAAATGAAGTGATTTTGGCTGAAGCATACAAATCATTGTTTCCAATGGATGAAAATGCGGTGCAGGAACTGATACGAAAAATCGAAAATAAGGAAATCGATGCAATCACATTTACAAGTCCTTTGACTGTTGAAAATTTCTTCCAGATAGCAGAGAATAAAGAAAAACTTGCACAACTGTTGAATGACAACCTGTTAGTTGTCTGCATTGGCCCGATTACCGCAAAGGTTTTGAAAAAATATAATATTGCCTACATTTACCCTGACACTTACACAGTTCCAGACATGATGGAATTATTATTCAAGACATGGAGGGAAGAAAATGAATGATAAGATAAGCATTATCCTACCAATATTTAATGTTGGAGACCATCTTAGAGGTGGAATCGACTCTCTTATAAACCAAACAATTGGAAATGAAAATCTGGAAATAATCATGGTTAACGATTGCTCTACAGACGGATCAGACAAGGTAATCGATGAATATGCTGAAAAATACGATTGCTGTGTTGCAATCCATCATGAAACCAACAGCGGCGGCGCTCACACCCCCCGTAACACAGGTATCGAAGCGGCCACCGGTGACTATATCATGTTTTTAGACCCTGACGACAGATACACTCCGGATGCATGCGAGACATTATACAATACAATCAAAAAATACGATGTCGACATGGCATTTGCAAGATTCAGAAGAATATTCGAATACGGAGGATATGTCCAGAAATCCTACTCCCCTTATGAGGATGAGCTTGAAAAGGCATATCCTAATGAAACCTTTGAGTCTGCAAACTTTTTGGATATTCCGGACGTCATATGGGACAATGTTGTTGAAAGGGTTCTTTACGGTAAAAACCTGGAGGTAACCTATCCAAGAGACAAGCCAATCGACATAATCCATGTTGACAATATTGAAGAGGAGCCTGACTTATTGAAAATGCAGCCTTCAGTATGGTGTAAAATCTACAGAAGAGAACTGATAATGGACAATAATATCCGCTTCAAGAAGTTCGTTTCAGGAGATGATCTTGCATTTACCCTGGAAGCCCTTTTAAACTCAAACGGAATCGTATATCTAAACAATTTCATCTCCTATGATTATTATATTCGCGATTTGCCGGATGACAAATCCATTACCAATACCGTCAATGTAAGGCTTCTTGATGAGCTGATGGAATCCTACATTTACTGCAGAAAACGTACCGAAGGATTTTCAAAGGATGTTCAGAACGTTTCCATCAATCCGCACCTGCTTCACTGGATGCACACATGGAAAAATTCACCGTTTACAAAAGAAGAGAATAGATTATTATTGAAAAAGGTAAACAGACTTAGAAAGATTCATAAAACCGATTTTAAAACTAGAATGCTATTGGGCTCAATGACAACTGCCATTGAGTCAAGAATACAGATTTCAAAGGAGTGAAATGATGGCTGATTATAAATATGTAATTGTCGGCGCAGGTCTTTCAGGCCTGACAATAGCCGAAAGAATAGCCAATGAACTGGATGAAAAAGTCCTCGTCATTGAAAAGAGAGACCACATAGGCGGAAACGTATATGACTTTTATGACAACGGCATCTTAATCCAAAAGTACGGACCTCACATCTACCATACAAACGACAAGAAAGTTCACGATTACCTTTCACAATTTACAGAATGGAACGATTATGTCCACAGGGTTTTAAGCTGCGTTGACGGAAAACTCGTGCCTATGCCTATTTGCATCGATACATTGAATGCATTATATGACCTTGATTTGGATGAAGACTCCATGCGCCAATGGATTGATGAACATAAGAAGGATCCGAAGACGTGGTTTTAAAGAATGCCGGCCGTGACATTTACGAAAAATTATTTAAAAACTACACAGAAAAGCAATGGGGAACATCAGCTGCCAACTTAAGCTCCAGCGTAATTTCAAGAATCCCATTCAGGTTCAATCATGACGACAGATACTTTGCAGATACCTATCAAGGAATGCCGAAAGAGGGTTTCACCAAAATGTGTGAAAATATGGCAAAAAGCGACAATATCCACATAGGTCTCAAATCAGATTATAAGGATTACATAGATAAGATAAACTATGAAACCCTAATCTATACAGGTCCGATTGATTACTTTTACGATTACAAATACGGAGAACTGTTATACAGATGTCTTAACTTCGTTTATGAAATTTTAGATGAGGATTCATTCCAGGAAGTTGCCGTAGTCAACTATCCCAATGACCCTTACTTTACAAGAATTACCGAGTTCAAGAAATTGACCTGGCAGGAAGTGGAAGGAAAAACTGCAATCATGAGAGAATATCCCGGATTCAACGGTGAGAAATGCTACCCTTACCCGACACAGGAATATCTCGACAAGTTCAAGTTATATGAAGCTGAAATGGAAAAAGAAGAAAACGTGATATTTGCGGGAAGACTAGCCAAATACAAATATTACAATATGGATCTGGTTGTCCGAGAAGCATTGGACATCTTTGAAAATCAAATTAAATAGGTGAAAATATGATTACTGTATGGCCACAATATATGGATAAAAACTTAAGCCTTTCTGAAGGCCGCAAAATTGCAAAAAACGACTGCATTAGCGAACCGACAGTTAAGGACATTGAAACCGCATTGAAAAGACTTAATTTAAAGTATAATGTACAAAAAGAATTTTCATATCCTGGAAAATGGTATGAAAAATCCGGAAGAGTACTGGTGGAATGGGAAGGAACAAAATTAGACCTCATTCGTGAAATTAGTTTAAAGATTAAAGAAATAAGAAATTGATTACTATGGAAATACCACAACAAATGTCTGAACAATACCAAAAAGCCAAAGAGATAATTGAAAACTCCGAAGACATCAAGATATACTCACACATTGACTGTGACGGAATCTGTTCAGGCGCTATATTATCAACCATCCTAGATAGGCAAAACAAGGAACATGACATCGAATTCGTTAATCTGGATGTCCTGGACGACATTGACCTGGACCATGAACTCACAATATTTTCCGATTTGGGTTCAGGCCAAAGAATTGATACGAAAGCACGTGAAGGCCAGAAGATAATTATCCTGGACCACCACCCCCCATTAAGAGACCCAGACTATAAAGACGACAAAGACTACACTTACCTTGAAATCAATCCGATTCATCACGGAATTGATGGGTCATACTATGTCTGCGGCGGAGGATTATGCTATTTTCTTGCAAAAGAATTCGGATATGATGACTTGAGTTGGATCGGTGTTCTTTCAGCCATTGGAGATATGCAGAATACCAAAACAGGTCGTTTTGAAGGTTTAAATAAGATTATTCAGCAAGATGCAATTGACGGAGGATATCTTCAGCTGACCGAAAACGACATCAACATTTACGGAAGAAATACACGGCCGCTATTCGTTGCACTTTCATATTTCAGTGACGTCAAGCTTCCGATTACCAACAATACAACTGAAACCATGGCAATACTGGAAGAATTGGGAATAGATGAAAAGCACAACAGAAAAACCTTAAATGAACTTACTATGGATGAGAAGGTCAAGCTGTTCCAAAAACTTCTTGAAATGATTTCCAAAGTTGTTCCGGGAAGATATGTCAAATATATACCCCAACTGATTATTGGAGATTCATATACCTTTTTAAAAGAAGATGAAGACAGTTTCTTGAGAGACGGTTCCGAATTTTCAACAGCAATGAACGCTTGCGGAAGAAACCATGAAGAAAAGGTAGCCATGGAAGTTTTAAAGGGAGATAGAATTGAAGCTCTTGACGAACTTGAAGCCATAAGCAAAACCCACCGTTACAATCTGGCAACATCCATTACACAGATTGCTGAAAGTGATGAAGCCAATATTATAGAACTGGAAAACCTCCAGTATTTTGATGGAACAGGAATCAAGCCAGAAATAGTCGGGACTGTTGCAGGAATGATTTTGGGATACTGCAATTGGAAAAAACCAGTAATAGGATTTGCACAAACCGATGAAGAAGGTCTTAAGATTTCACTTAGATGCTCCAGACTCTTATCCTATGACGGAATTCATTTTGGACATATAATTCGCAAGATTTCCAGCGAAGTTGGAGGCAGTGGAGGAGGACATGCAATGGCATGCGGTGCATACATTCCAATCGATAAAAAAGATGAATTCATAGAACTATTCAATCAGGAATTGGAAGGAAAATTAACAAACTAATATATACTAATAACAAAATAAATAAATATATCATATTAAATTAGAGAGATGAAAAAATATGAAAGCATTTAAAAAAAGAGGTGCACTTACACATTTTCAAATTTTAAGTGAAATATCTAAACAAGATCCTCACCTCAAACAAAAAGATTTGGCTAAAAGTTTGGGAATTACAATACAAGCGGTTTCCGAAAATATCAAAACATTGATGGAATTAGGTTATATCACTTCCAAAGATGGCAGATCTCCTTATAAAATAACTCAGGCAGGTATTGATAAAGTTAAAAGAGATGCCATCAGTTTAAGAAAGTATACTGATTCCGTTTTAGAAACTATGAACCATTACAAAACCATATGGCCAGCAATAGCAACTGAAGATTTGAAAAAGGATGACATTGTCGGATTGTATATGGAAGATGGAGTTCTTTATGCTCATAAAAAAGAGGAAAATGCAACAGGTATGGTTTTAGATGATGCTGAAGCAAATAGCGACGTATCACTATCCAATCTTACTGGAATCATTGACATGAGTGTTGGGGAAGTTACTGTTATCAATGTTCCTACAATAAAGGATGGCGGTTCAAAGTCATGTGATTTGGAATTAATAAAAAACATTTATAAAAATGGAACAAACAGCGGACATGAAATCGATAAAATCGCTGTTGCAGGTACTGTTGCACGTGCTGTTGCAAATAAGCTTGATATACCAATCGACATCGAATTTGCAGCCCCTCAAGCAACTGCCAATGCGGCCCGTAAAGGATTGAATGTTATTGCAATATGTGTTGGGGATATGAGCAAGGCATTTATCCGTGAACTTGAAAATGAAAAAATCAAATTTAATATTATAGATGGCGGGAAATAACTAATTTTCCCTCATCATTTTTAATAGACCAGCAGCCATTTCATCAACTGTAAACTCCTTTGAAGAATTCTTTTTTATTATCTTCAGATAGTCATCCAGATTATCGTTTTTAATTGAGTTTTTAACCTTATCAAGAATTATCTGATTTTTTAATGCATTCATTTCTTTATCAGTCGGCAAATCCTTTTCAATTATTTTTACATTGCTTTTGCGTTTGATATTTTCAAATAAGAATGAATCTCTGGAAGTGACTAAAGTAAATGCAAAACCTGCATTTCCAGCCCTGGCGGTTCTTCCGATTCTGTGAACATAATCATCAAAATTTTGAGGAACATCATAATTGACAATGATATCCAGATTGGAGATATCCAATCCCCTTGCAGCCACATCCGTTGCAACCAGATAATTGATATTTCCATTTCTGAACCTGTTCATTACCTTATCCCTTATCTTTTGTGTCATGTCCCCATGCAATGCATCAGATGAATAATCATTCTTTTTTAAATTTTTAAATACAAAATCAACGCCTTTTTTAGTATTGCAGAAAATCAATGCAGATTTGACATCATAAGCCTCCAATAACCTGCACAAATCCTTGAATTTATATTTGGGATTAGTCCTGAATGAATATTGAGTGATTTTTGGAGTTGTCTTCTTATTGGATTTGATTTTGATGAATTTTGGATTTTTCTGATAATTTTTAGCAATTTTTTTAATTTCCTGAGGTATTGTAGCGGAAAATAGCAAAGTCTGCCTTTGGCGAGGAGTATTCTTTAAAATTGTTTCAATATCCTCTCTAAAACCCATGTCAAGCATTTCATCCGCTTCATCCAAAACAACACTTTCAATGCCAATCAATTCAAGATTGCCTCTTTGAATATGGTCAATTACACGTCCGGGAGTTCCAACAACAACATGGACACCTTTCTTAAGGACTCTTGTTTGCTTTCCAATAGGCTGGCCTCCATAAACGGCAAGAACCTTGAATTTTTTAATGTATTTCGCAAGTTTTTCAATTTCGCCAGCCACTTGAATGCACAATTCCCTTGTTGGACACAAAATGATGGCCTGAGGAGATTTATCGGCAATGAAAATCTTTTGAAGAATTGGAATGGAATAGGCAATTGTTTTTCCACTTCCTGTTTGTGCCTGAGCGGTAATGTCTCTACCTTTTAATCCAAGAGGAATCGCCTCTTTTTGAATGGGAGTTGTGTTTTTAAAACCCATTTCACTAACTGCTTTTTTAATTTCATCCAAAATATCCAAATCATTAAATTTCATCATTATTAATATTTAAAAAAACAGTTATTTAAATTAGCTTAGTCTGGTAGGACTTTTGAGGAAAATCATGCAGGTACTCAAATATTTCATCAGGAGTGTTTAAAATATTGTTTTTGGAGGTTTTCCTTTCAAATAACCTCATTAAATTATCGCTTTCAGGAGATGGAATCGAATAGCTATTGCCATATTCCCTGACATATCTCTCTTTAAGACCCGGAAAATTCTCATCCAGCTTTTTATAGAAATATTCCCTATTGCCTTTCCTTAATGTGAGACCCATTCCAAAGCACAGCACTCCCTTTACATTGGTTTCAATGCATGAATCCAAAAGAGAATTGATGTTTTCATCATTATCGTTGATATATGGCAGAATTGGACATAGCCAAACAACGGTTGGAATTCCTTCTTCATTTAAAATATAAGTATTGCAGACATTTGGCTCCAAAACAGAGCACAATTCATCATCGGAAGTTGTCAATGTCATTTGAATCACAACTTTTGATTTGGAATTGATCTTTTTAAGCAAATCCAAATCCCTTAAAAGCAAATCTGACTTTGTAATGCAGGTAAAACCGAATCCGTATTTGTAAATCAGTTCAAGTGACTGCCTGAGATATCTTAAATGCTTTTCCAATGGAACATATGGGTCAGTCATTGCTCCGGTTCCAATCATAGCCCTTGGCCTTTTAATCAATTCCTTTTTAAGCAATTCTATGGAGTTTTTCTTTACTTCAATGTCCTCAAACTTATGGTCCATGCCATATACCTCACTTCTGGAATCGCAGTATATACATCCATGAGTGCATCCCCTATAGAGGTTCATTCCATTATTTTTTGAAAGAATGCTTTTTGACGAAACGTAGTGCATGAAAATATTTTGAACAGGAAAATATTTAAAGCATACCCAAGAGCGGCTGTAAAGTAATAAGTATCAAGAGAAATAAAATAAAATTATGCAACAGAAAAACATTACAGGATATGGAAAAGAATATGAAATTAAAAAGCATCCTGATATAAAAGGAGTTCAAATAATTGAAGGAAAAAACAATTTCCCGATTAGTTGGCTCAACCAGCAAGGATATTGTGAATACCAGATATATCTCGAATACATGAAAGGAATAGAAACTGCACCTACAAGTGCAATGACACATGGAAGCGAAATTCACAACCAGCTTGAAAACATATTCAAGCAGGATGCAACACCTGCAACATTTGAAGAGGTTGTTGAAACATCCAAAAGCGAAGCAAGCATGTCAAGAGAATGCTTTGTAATTTCACCAAGCTACGGAATAAGAGGATACATTGATGAAATCTGGATGACACCAGAAGAAATTGTAATAATTGATGACAAACCTGGCAGAACACCATACCAATCAACAATGAATCAAGTAAGGGCATACTGCCTGGCCTTCAAAGACATGACAAACGATTCAAGGATGATAAAGGGAGCTTTAAGAGAACGTGGCACAAACAACCTATTCTGGATTGAAATTTTTACTCCTGAAATTGAAAAGGAAATTGAATTTACAATAAATAGGATGCAAGGATTATTGGATAGCTCAAAACCATTCATTCCAACCAAAAATCCAAACAAATGCAGATCCTGCAGATACAAAAGGTATTGTGAACACTACAAAAAAGGATAGCCATGAACAAGCAAAAACTCTCAGTGATATTTTTAATCATATTCATTTTAGGCATTTCACTGACAATAGCTAATTCGCTAATGAACGACACACATACAATCGAGAACAAAACAGGAACACTGACTATTGAAAACAAGACCATAAACTACGAAAATGCAGGAAAATGCGTTGAAGTAATAGACGGCAACACAATACAGGTCTACGGCGTGGGAAAAGTTCAACTGTCCCAGGTGAAGACCCCTCAAAAAAATGAATCTGGATTCAGCGATGCAAAGAAATTTGTTGAAGACAAATGTCTTGGAAAAACAGTATATCTTGATATAGACAATGCACAGCCTAAAGACAAATATGAACGAACACTAGCCATCGTATATACAGACTCAGAAGACATAAACAAAGCACTGATTGAAAATAAGCTGGCTGAAATATCATATTTCGAGCCAAGTGAATTTAAAAAGGGTGAAATATGAGTTAAACAACTCTATTCAAACCCAAATATATTTTATTTTTATTATAAACATTATCTAAAATTTCATTCCATTCTTCAGAAGTGATGCGACCCTTTTTTGGAATCAAATTGTCTAGAGAAGATTCATTTATATTTAAGATATCTGCAAGAACATATGATAATGTTTTACCTGTCAATGACAAATCATAAGGGTCATAACCAGTCACAGCCAACACCCACAATTTTTCACGGGTTAATATCTTGTATTCTTTTTTAAGTGAATCAAACCAGCTGACAATCCTATTGCCATCACAGCCTATTCCATCACCAATGGAAATATAATAATCTTCACCGCTGAACTCAATGGATTTAATTGCATTATCGATTTTGGATTTGAGTTCCGGGGAATCAAGGCTCAATTCGAATTCATTATTTGTTATAAAATCAGAAACATAATTTTCAATTTCTTTTTTATTTTTAAAAAATCCGATAGGTTCCAGCCTATCCGAATCAATATCACACAAATCATAGATTAAATCTTCATCGACATCACAGATTTCATATCCTTCAAGCTTATGTGACTTGTATTCCTTAAAATCAATGCAGTAATTTTCCAAATCTTCTTTATTTAGATACCATAAAACTTGGATTTTCCTAATCATCTTATCAAATTAAAAAAAATAAAATAGAGAACTTATCTAAGCTCATCAATCACAACAGTTTTTGTAACGCTTCCAAGGAACCTATTATTTCCTGCACCTAATAATTTACCGATAAGCCAATCGAAAATAACTGGAATCCAATAAATTTTAGATAAATTACGAACAATAGCCTGAGCCCAATTTATCCTTGCACCGTTTCTTGATCTGACTTCCAAATACATTAAAGCTTTACCCACAGTAGCGCCTTTGGACTTTTCAAGCACTATGAAGTATATCAATATTATAATAGGCAGTACTATTGGGAAAAACTGATAAACTGCAAATGTTTCATATGGATTCATTAAGAAATAACATAAATATGATACAATCCACATGAATGCGGAAACAACAAAAAAATCAAGAATGTATGCAATCACTCTTCTTGTAAATACACTTGCCATTTAAACACCTCAACAAACTCTTGGAACTGGATCTGCTATTGGTGCTTCAAGAATTCTTTCACCACCAATAGGAGTATTAACAATTACATAATCTCCTTCAACCACTTCACCAATAATTGCAGCATTTTCACCATATTTTTCACCCTTAATTGCCTCAAGGATCTCATCAGCCTTATCGGCCTTAACTCCCATAACCACTTTTCCTTCATTGGCTACTTCAAATGGATCAATACCCAACATTTCGGATACAGCATGAACTTCTTCTTTTATTGGGATTGAATCTTGCTCTAAAACAACACCAACACCCGCTTTTGAAGCCATTTCATTAATAGCATTAGCAAAGCCACCGCGAGTAGGATCTTTCATTGCTGTAACTCCTCCAATTTCTAAAGCTTTATTAATAATATTCCACATTGGAGCAACATCAGATTTTAAGTCAGTTTCAAAACCGAAACCTTCTCTGAAAGACATCAAACTCATTCCATGGTCGCCTAAGCTACCTGTAACAATAATTTTGTCTCCAACTTCCAAAGTTGAATCACGAATCACTTCACCTTTTTTAGCTATTCCAATACCTGTAGTCACCATTACAATTCCATCAAGCTTATCTTGTGGCATTACTTTAGTGTCTCCAGTAATTACTGCAACATCAACCTCACTGCAAGTCTCATTTAAGGACTTCATTATCTTGTCCAAATCTTCAATTGGAAATCCTTCTTGCATGATTATTGCATTAGAAATAGCTAATGGACGAGCACCCATTACAGAAACATCATTGATAGTTCCTGCCGCTGAAATTCTACCGATATCCCCGCCAGGGAAGAATAATGGATCGATAGTATGACCATCAGTTGTGACGACAATCTCATAATCGCCTAATGGGATAGATGCACCATCATCCAAATCATCTAAGCTAATACCACCATTTACACTCTTTTTAGTGATATTATCCAAGACTGTGCTAGCTATTAAGTTAGCCATTACTTCTCCACCAGCACCATGATTCATATTAATTTTATCATCTGACATTTTATCTCCTAAAATAAATAATATTTAATGAAATAATATCTGTAAAAACAAGTATATAATTATTAGTTAAAAAGTTAAAAAAAAAAGAGAATTTAAATATGAAATATTTAAATTAAAATTCCGTTAATAACACCGTCTTGACCAGGTCTGGATGTTACTTTAGCATTACCTTCAGTGGTTTCTACAATAGCACCTTTGGTAATGATGTTCCTTCTTACGTAGTTAGGGTTTGCGGTGTTTTCTATTACTCCAAGAATATCTACTACTTGGGTTTTACCGTTAGCGTCAGTAACATTGATTTTATTACCTGTAGCTAATCTGAGTTTTTCGTTTCCGCCACGGGTTCTGATTTTTCTTAATTTTTTTTCATCTAATCTAGTTTCAGCAGGATCTCTTCCTAATTCTGATTTTCTTTTTCCACGGTTTGCAACATTTCTTGCACCAGATGGACTTCTAGTTGATTTTCCTTGAGAAATTGCCATTATTTCACCTAAATAAATATAATATATTAATTAATAATCGCGTCAATAAGACTCTTTCAATTAAAACTGTAAAGCAAGAAAAAATAACAGTTCAATTATGAGAGCAATAAAGAGCCCTAAAGAATAATGATAATAAAATATTACTTTTTCATTATATATAAATGTTTTATTTTTTGTTAAAAAAGGAGGAATTTTATTTTTTATTGTTTGAAATAAAATTATCAAGCAATCTGTCAAAATCTTCTTCACTGAGATTTTTATCCGAAGCCGCATCCAGTATTTTTTGAATTTCTTCTTCGGAAACGGAATCTCCTAAAAAATCAATCAGCAATTCCCTCAAATCACCATCATCAATATAAGCTTCCTTGGAAGATATTGAGTGGGAATTTCCATCATCATCCAAAATGTAGTATGGGACTTCCTTCATTTTTAATCCTCATCATTGACAAACTCATAATAGACTACATCATAAGGATCATCATCAAAACGCCATTCGTTAGGTTCATCCATTTCATCATCTTCCAAAAAGAGTTCATCATCGTCTGAACCTTCACCTTCAACTTGAATGACAATATTGACATCTCCTTCAAGGTTTTCAACATCAATTCCCAATTCATCCAAATCTATTACGATTTCATCTTCATCAGTACCTTCAGGAACCACAATAACAATTTCATCTCCAGGTTGAATATTGACTTTTTCATCACGCATATTATCACTCCATCAATCTATATTTCCTTCAAATAATTCTATAGAATTATTTTGGATATTGCTGGCCAATAAATAGCCTTTTGCAAATAATTCTTCCACATCTATATTACATTCAGGGCATACAAAACTTCCTTGAGTCAGTTCACTGCCGCATGAAGGACAAAAATTTATTGCAACCATCAAAATACCTCAACAATAATTATTATAATTTTAAACAAACTCATATTTAAACGTTAACTTAGAAATTCCGAAAAAAAAATAAAAAAATGGATGCAACTCATAAGCTACTATCCATCAAGCATTTTAAATTTGGGATTCCAAAACTGTTAGGGCATTTAACAGAACATATTTTGGAATTTTCAACAAACATATTAAATAGCAAACAATTTTCGTCACAATCAATGTCTATTTTTACATCATCACTCTCCAAACACTGTTTTGGAATATTTAGAACTTCAGATGCACGGGAAACTAAAACAAAGGTTGGGAAATTAAAGATGTCAATTCCCAAATATATTCCATTTGAAATTCCAAAGTCTGCACAATATCCATTTTTACCATCAATTTTACCTACAAAGGTATCGTTTACCTCATCATAACTTGATATTAATCTTTTTTTCATTATATCAACCTCACACATACTATGACCAATATAACTTATATAATGAACCCAAGAGCATATGAAAAGTAATATAAAAACCTTATAATGTAAATAAGTCAATTTTAATGCAATAAAATTGATTTAATATTAAAAAATTGATTTAGAAAAGTATTATAACGACATGGCATATATTATACTATATCAACAAAAAGGTGTCCCGATTGATTGAAGAGACAGAAGAACAATTAGCTCTCGAAGCTGAAATCAAAAATCAAGCTCAAAAATTCATCTCATATATTAATTCAACCCTTCCGGAAAGCATGGAATTGGAATATGAAGGGTTTTACAGAAGAGGATTTTTTGTAAGTAAAAAAAGATATGCTGTAATTGAAGATGGAGAAATCATAGCTAAAGGATTGGAATTAGTCAGAAGAGACTGGGCACCGATTGTTAAAAAAACCCAGGAAGCTGTTTTAATGGCCATATTGAAAGAGGGAGATTCCAATAAAGCCATCAAAGAAGTTAAAAAAGTATTCAAAAGAATCAAAAATGGCGAAGTGGAAAACAAGGAACTGATTATCCACACACAAATCACCAAACCCCTTGACCAATACAAGCAGGTTGGACCACATGTTATTGCTGCAAGGAAAATAGAAGAACATGGCATTAAAGTCACACGAGGAACCATTGTACAGTATATAATCGTAAGGGGAAAAGGTTCTATTAGTCAGCGTGCAATACCTTATGAGTATAGTGAAGGATATGCATATGACAAGGACTATTATATCAATAATCAACTTATTCCAGCAATCGAAAGAATCATGTATTCATTCGGATATTCCAAAAAGGATTTGCAGGACATGTCACGGGGCGAGGTCCAGCAAAGTCTAGATGCATTTTTCTAAAAAAATATATAATACATCACCACCAAAACTAAAAGTATATGATTAATAATGATGAACGTGTTGTTTTCTTTGACGTAGATGGTACTCTACTTGACACATCCGATTTTGCTGAAACTGCAAGAAAAGCAGCTATTGGATTGATGGTGGATAATGGATTACCATTAGATAAAGATGAAGCATACGGTGTTTTAAAAACTATAATTCGAGAAAAAGGATCAAATTACGGAAGACACTTTAATGTATTGACCCAAGTTGTTCTCGGTCATGAAGATCCTATGCTTGTAGCACTAGGAATGATAACCTACCACAATGTTAAAATGGCGCTTTTAAGACCATTTCCAGAAACAATAAATACATTGATATATTTAAAAAGCCAAGGTTATCGCTTAGCAGTTATTTCAAACGGTATTACAATCAAGCAATGGGAAAAATTAGTTAGACTTAACGTACACTCATTTTTTGATGCAGTAATAACCTCCGAAGAAGTCGGAAAAAACAAACCGCAAAAATTGATTTATGATGTTGCACTTAGAAAAATGAACGGTAATCCTGAAAAATCTGTAATGATTGGAAATAAGTTCAAAGAAGATGCATTAGGTGCTGTTAATGCTGGAATGAGTGCTATTCTTGTAAATTCAGACATTACTGAAGAAGACAGAGAATACATAAAAAAAGAAAAATTAGACATTACAATTGCTGAAGATATTGGTGATGTAAAAACAATATTATAAATCACCAATCCAAACTATTTTTTAAAATTCCAATTCCAAAGTCACAGGACAGTGGTCGGAACCGTAAATTTCATTTAAAATTTTAGCAGATTTTACATTATCCTTAATCTCTTCATTAACATAGAAATAATCCAGTCTCCAACCGGCATTCCTTTCACGTGCGCGAGTTCTGTAACTCCACCAAGTAAAGTTATTTTCACCCTCATCAAAGATTCTGAACGTATCAACAAAACCGGCCTTTTCAAGTTCATCCAGCCATGCACGTTCTTCAGGCAAATAACCTGATTTTCCTTCACAATTTTTAGGGTTGTAAACATCAATAGGATTGTGAGCTATATTATAATCACCGGTAATGACAATGTTTTTTCCTGCATTTTTTAGCTCAACCAGCTGCTCCAATAATGCATTGCAAAAATCGACCTTAAAATCAAGTCTTTTTGCATTCATACCACTGTTTGGAAAGTAAATATTATATAAAATAAAATCAGGATACTCGATTTTTAAAACCCTGCCTTCACTGTCAAGATCTTCTACACCAAGACCTTTAGTAACCTCAACAGGTTCTATTTTTGAATAGGTTCCAACACCGCTGTATCCTTTCTTTTCAGCTTCATTGAAATACTGTTCATATCCATCGACATCAGCCAATTTCTTGGGAATTTTATCTTGGGTAGCCCTAACTTCCTGAAAGTTAATAATATCTGCATCAGTATTGTCAAACCAGTCCCAGAATTCATCCTTTTTGGAGACTGCCCTAATACCATTCACATTCCAAGAAACCAGCTTGATTGACATTATAATCTAACTCCTTTATCAAGAGGCACTTCACGAAGCCAGTTAATATCACTTTTGTAAAGCATACGAATATCTTCTACACCATATCTAATCATTGCAAGTCTTTCAATACCCATACCGAAAGCTAAAGCAGGTTGATTGATGCCTAATGGTTTTAATACTTCTGGTCTGAACATTCCAGCACCACCAAGTTCAATCCAACTGCCTTTTTCTTCCAAATAAATTTCAGATTCAGTAGATAAATAAGTATAAGGGAAATAAGCAGGTCTGAACCTTACTTCAAAACCTAATTTTTTATAGAATTCCTTCAAGGTTCCTAAAAGATTTTGATAACTGATATCCTCACCGCAGACAAGACCTTCAACCTGATGGAATTCAGGCAAATGTTTATAATCAAAAGTTTCTCTTCTAAATACCCTACCTACAGAAAACATTTTAATTGGAGGCTCATGTTCAAACAGATGCTTTGTTGAAATTCCAGTTGTGTGTGTTCTCAATACGCTTTGGCGTGCAATGTCTTCACTCCAATCATATTTCCAACCGATTGAACCTGTATCGGCACCTGTTTCATGAGTTTCAGCAGTAAGCTTTACCAAATCATCATCAGGCAAATCACAAGTCAAAGGATTTTTAAGATAAAATGTATCCTGCATTTCACGAGCAGCATGATCCTGCGGTTGGAAAAGTGAGTCAAAGTTCCAGAATGCAGATTCCACATATTCACCGTTGTCTTCTGAAAAACCCATATTTAAAAAGATTTCCCTAATTTCATCAATGATTACTCTTAAAGGATGTTTTTTACCAGCAAAAACTGTTGGCGCTTCTGCATTAATATCATATGGACGGTATTCTAAACTTTTCCATTCTCCTTCTTTTAAATGTTCATGGGTTAATTGGGTGGCCTGTTCTTTGATAGTGAAACCATGTTTAAGAATTTCTTCACCTTTTGGCAATATTATAAATGAGTGTGATGTTTCTTTTTTAATATTTAAAATATTTTTCCTACCAGTTAATTTTTTAAATCCTTCCATTAAATCATCAGTGAAGAGTTTAACTCCATCTGCATTAGCTTTAAGATAATCAAGAACTTTTTCGTCAACACCTGCTTTATTGGCAAAATCTACGCCCACATCCGTAATATTAACTACACCTTTATCGATTTGAGCCCAATTTTTACGGCGCAACCAACCAAGAGCAATATTAGCTTCTTTTTTGTCCATGCCTGTTTCAGAAGCCAAATCTTTCATGTGGATTTCTCTTTTTTCAGCCAATGCATCCAATATTTTTCTTTCAGGAAGTCCGTCTTCGGCATATTTTAAACCGTCATCAGTTAAGGAATAGATTTCCTGAACTTTTTTGTTTACTTCAATTATATCCTTTGAAGCAAGTGATCCTGCTGCACTCATAACTGATTTGATATCCATACCAGTATTTACAGATATCTGCATAGGAGTACTTACAGGATTAGCTTCCAGTTCTTTTAAAAGTTTCTTTTCATATATATGTAATTCTTTAATGGTTTTTTCAATATCATCACTCATTTAAACACCATGATTTATAAATTGATAATATAATAGTATATGTTTAAAATGATTTATAAAGATAGTGCTAATCTTGAATTACAACAACTTTATCAAATACATGAAAAAAGAATTTAAGTCGATAGTCTATAGCTTCTGTAAATTTTCTATTGTTTTATTTAATTCTTCGACAATTATTTTCACACACTCTTCAGCTTCATCATCCAATCTGAAAGGGTCTCTTGCAGATACTTCAAAGCATTCTAAAATTTCGTTTACTGCAATTGTACCAGCCACATTAATTCCCTTATTTTTTAGGATTTTGTTAACACATCCGTTAGGACATCCATTAACCGCAACAAGAGGATACTTTTTAAGCATTTCATCATTTTTGCCTTCAATATCTGCTGATGTTGAACCCATGCAAATAGATATTACATTTTCATTGTCTTTTTTACAGTCCCCAACTGCAACACGAGATACCAACCCATTGGGACTCATTCCGTTGCATGGGGCAAATGCAATTTTTTCCGCCATATTATCATCAATCAATTTATAAGTTTTAAAACCTTTTTCTTTTACTATCAAAATTAATTAGCATTGCTAGAACCTTTGATTTTACCAACATTTATACTATTTCATCACCCTTTTAAGTATGAAAAACATTGTTTTTGAAAATAGTTTCTTCAATGGATTTAATTTGATTTCAGGAGAAAAATCATTATTAATCAAATCAGTTTTTATCCAATATTGCTTATCCGCTTCCATGGAATTTTCTGAATGTGCCAAAGTTCTCCAAACATTATAAAAGACAATATCACCTAATTTTGGATTGTGCAATTTCCCTGATTCAACATCGCCACCAAATTTTTGTGAAATCTCATTGATGTTTTTTGAATCGATTGAATCCTTTCCACCACATGCATAAGTAATCTTATATGTCCTGTTTATACCCCAATGCCTTAATGTTTCATCAATATATTTGGCCACATCCTTTTGACCGGCTCCAGCCGTGGATACAATTACCAAAGCTTTTTTAGTGAAAAATTCAGGCCTGTGATATAGATAGGCAGTATGGTCAAAGAAATTCTTTAAAAGAGCAGATACATTCATGGCATATACAGGACAGGCTATAATGATGCCATCGGCCCATTTTATCTTATCAAGAATTTCCTTAATTTTATCATAGTGAGGGCATTTTTCTTCACTTTCCAGAATGCATTTAAAACAGCCATTGCAAAACGGAATTTTTTCCTTCATCAGATGGATTTCCTCAAAATTCCCGTTAAGATTCTTTTTTGCCTGTTCAACCATTTTCCAGGTATTTTTACGTCTCGGCGAACCGTTGATAATAACATAATTCATAATTACAACTCCTTAAGTTGAGTATCCAAAACTAATTTTTCCCTATATTCAAATCGTTTGTCAAATTCATCAACATCACTCTGATTAACATCAAACACATCCGGATTGTGAAATATTCCCATTTTACTTTCAGGTTTTGTCTCATTCAGCATCTTTATCATGAAAAAGGGACATTCATCTGTGGTATCGGTTCCCTCTAGAAAAATATTATAATTCGATGCACTTTCAAAGCCAAATCTTTGATAGTAATTTTCATCACCAACTACAAAAACGAATGGGATATCTTCTTTTTTTGCAAGATCAAGAGTATATTCGATTAATTTTGAACCCAAACCCTGATTTTGATAATTCTCATGGATTGATATTGGACCCAATATGGCAGCATCAACTTTTTCATCATCATAATCAATCAGACCCCATGAATAATTGATATGGCCAATAATTTCACCGTCACATTCGATTACATAAGCCAATTCACTAATGAAAGATTTGTCGTTTCTTAAATTATGAACAATGTAATGCTCAAATGCTCCCGGCCGATAGATATTCCAAAAGGAGTTTCTTACCATCTCTTCAACACTTAAATAATCATTTTCATTTTCCAATCTTATCATGATAACATTACCTCCTTACAGAATCATAAAGCAGTTTAATATGCTCTTGTGACTTGCCACATAACTCATCAACGAACTTGGCATCATCTTCGGGGTAATTTATGATATAATGCTCATAGAGCAAAAACAGCCCATACTTGTAGAATGATTCTGCAAGCTGTCTTGAGTCAACATCCTCCCTGATCAACCTTTTAGATTTCATTAAATCGAACAGCACAATCCAGCCGTTGACTGCCTCTTCAATTATGCTTTTTTTAAGAAAATCCCTTATTTTATCATTGTGATAGGATTCTATCAGGATTATTCTTGTGATTTTAGACATTTTTTCATCTTTCAGCTGTGATGCAAAGGCGTTTAAGCCGGCATTGTAAAAATAGTCAAAGCTTATGTCCAGATTCGCACTTGCTTCATTGAGTGGAATCTCCTCAGACAGCATCTTATCAATGTAATAATTTAGAATTGAATCCAAAATAGCTTCCTTACTTGGATAATGATTGTAAATGGAGCTTTCCTTTATTCCAACCTCTCGGGCAATCTGGCGAATCGATACACCATCATAACCACGCTCTGAAAACAAATCAACTGAAACGTTGAAAATTTTTTCCTTATTATTGACTTTCATATCATCACAACTAACAGGTGTTAGTTATAAATATATATTACAATTATATAAAACTAACGATTGTTAGTTTAAAAAATAATAAAAAAAGGAGTTATTCGAAATGGGATTTCAAATAACTGACAAATATTGAAGCTGCTGTTAAATCTGCAGTGGTTCCAGGATTATATTTATTTTTAAACATATAATCATCAAATTCACTAACCCTATCGATGAAGTCTGGTGAATCCTTCATTTTAAGCAAATCTCTGGTCATCAAGGATATCTTAAGCGCTTCCTCATCACCATATTTTCTAGATATTAATGTATCCGGAACATGTGACAGAATTGTTAAAAATGTTAAAAGGCAAGCATCATTTTGGGATTTTTCTTCCCTGAGATTGTGGTAAGTCGGATAGCCTATCTCAAAAACGGCAGGCATGTCAGAGGTCATTTCACGGGCAAGCATATCCCATGGAGCTGAAATCTTCAATACATCAAACATTGTTTGACCGTTTTCCCTTAACTCCTGTTTTGCATTGTCGCTTGCAACGTCATACTCATCCTGGTCGCCCATTCCACCAGCATCTGCAATATTTATTGCATCATACAAATCACAGGCATCGTCAACAGACGTATTTCCCATCAACAATTTGATATTTTCACGAATATCATCAAATGAATCACTTATTGATGCTGCAACAGCAATAGGTGTTGTCATCATAACAATACCAAGATTGGTGTTGTTTTTAATCCATCTGTCGGTTTCAGCTACAGCCTGTAAAATATATTTGCCCAATTTTGGATTGTCAACATCCACATCAGTACATGCTTCGCGAATGGTATCTCCAATTACGATTCCACTTATTACAAAGTCCTCAAAGACCATATCATCATAATCTCTAGTCCTGTGGACATTACCTGGCTTTGGATATCCGCTCACTTCAAGTGCTGATGCAATTTGAGCTATTTTTGCAATTTCATTAGCTTCCATTTATATCATCTCATTCAAAAGTAAATATGGTGCGAAATTAGTGATTATCAAGTCTGCTCCAGCACGTTTAATTGAAAGCAAAGCTTCCAAAATTGCTTTTTCTGTTAAAAATCCTTTTTCAATGGCTGCCACAAGCATTGCATATTCTCCACTTACATTATATGCAACAAGAGGCAACATGAACTCATCCCTAACCATGCGCACAACATCAAGGTACGGCAACGCAGGTTTGACCATTAAAAAGTCACATCCTTCAATCACATCAAGTTCACATTCGCGAATTGCCTCAACTGCATTGGCAGGGTCCATCTGATAGGATTTTCTGTCTCCGGCATGAGGAGATGAACATGCAGCAACCCTGAACGGTTCATAAAATGCTGAGGCATATTTTGCAGAATATGACATAATCATTACATTATAAAATCCATTTTCATCCAATGTTTCACGAATTGCCTTGACTCTACCATCCATCATGTCTGAAGGCGCTACAATATCCGCACCAGCCTGTGCATGTGAAAGAGCAACTTTAGCAATATACGGCAGGGATTCATCATTTAAAATCTCGATTCCATCATCAGTATCATCATTTTCAACTATCATTCCACAATGACCATGTGAAGTGTATTGGCATAAGCACACATCAGTGATAACGACCAGGTCTGTTTCCTTTTTAAGTCTTCTAACAGCTTTCTGCACAATTCCTGTAGATGAATAGTCAGGAGTTGCAATTTCATCTTTAGTATCTTCAGCAGGAATTCCAAATACAATAATTGATTTCAATCCTTTTTCTTCCAATTGTTTAGCAAATTCAACTCCACTATCCAAGGAATATCTATATTCACCCGGAAGAGAGGAAATCTCCTCTTTTTCATCACCATTGAGCTCTTCCTTAAAATAAATCGGATAAATCAAATCTTCTTTTTCAAGTTTTGTCTCACGAACAATATTTCTAATTTTGGCATTCTTTCTAAGTCTTCTCATTCTTGTAGTCGGAAATTCCATAACAATCACTCAAATATCAATTACTTATACTTTTTATCAATCAACATATATAGAAATTTTGAAAAAAATTCATATCATACACAATATTGATTTTGATTAAACTGTTTTAAGTTTCCAACAATGCAAAAATATTTGTGAAAATTTAAATGTTTAGAATACAAATATACCATCAATTATCATAAGAGGCCAAATTCATGTCAAATTCTATAGGAGAAAAATTCAGAATAACAAGTTTCGGGTCAAGCCATGGAAAGGCTTTAGGTGCCGTTGTCGATGGATGTCCTGCAAACTTAGAATTAACCGTTGAAGATATTCAAAAAGAACTGGATAAAAGAAAACCTGGAACAAGCAGTGTTACAACACCCCGAAAAGAAGGAGACGAGGTCCAAATACTGTCTGGAATTTTTGAAGGAAAAACAGATGGAACCCCAATTACAGGTGTTGTTTTCAACAAAAACCAACATTCTAAAGATTATTCAATGTTTAAAAATACTCCTCGCCCATCACATGGTGATTTTGGCTGGATGATGAAATACGGAAACTACGACTATAACGGAGGAGGTCGTGGAAGCGGAAGAGTGACTATTGGTCATGTAATCGGAGGAGCAGTAGCTAAAAAGCTCCTTGAAACAAAAGAAATTGAAATCATATCCCACGTTACACAAATCGGAGACATCACCGCAGACCCGCAAGATTTCAATGCAATAAAAGAAAACATAGAAAAGAATCCCATTCGCTGTGCTGATTTAAAAGCTGCAAAAGAAATGGAAGATTTTATTATTTCAAAAAAAGAGGAAGGCGATTCTGTTGGAGGCATTGTGGAAACAATAGCCATTGGAATCCCTGCAGGTATTGGAGAACCTGTTTTTGAAAGACTGGATGGAGACCTTGCAAGAATATTAATGAACATAGGTGCTGTAAAAGGTGTTGAAATAGGTCTTGGATTTGACGTTGCAAAGCATCTAGGTTCCCAAATCAATGATGAGTATCAAATTGAAAATAATCAGATAACAACAAAAACAAACAATTCAGGAGGAATAATTGGTGGAATGAGCAATGGAATGCCAATCATATCCCGAATTGCAGTAAAACCTACACCATCAATTTCCAAATGTCAGGATTCTATTAATCTGGAAAAAAGAGAAAATGAAAAAATAGAAATTAAAGGCAGACACGACCCTTGCATCTGTCCTAGAGTGACTGCTGTTGCCGAATCCAGCACTGCAATTGTTTTGGCAGATCATATGATTCGTTCAGGATTTATTCATCCGACAAATTTAAAACATTAATTTTTTCTTTTTCTTAATATTGAAAGTTCATCAAACTCGTTGTTTTTAAATGCGAGTTGATATGAATTTTTTCTTTCACTGTCATACAATGTATGGCTGGTGCTGTGAGCATGTGATTCTGTATCCTTAAGTGAGATTATTCTAAATCTTTTAGGATTTTTATAGTTAACATTGAATGACAGTCCATCAAAAGCGGCAATTACTTTAACGCCAGTTTCTTTAGAAATCTTTTTGGCTTCAGTAACAGGATTTGAAGAAATCATTTTAAGACCCAAATGAGTCATAACAGCAACTTTCGGTTTTACTTTATTTATCAAGTCAATGAAATTGCGAGAACACATATGCCCATTAATGGTTCTGTTACCAGGCCTCAATACACTGGCTATTAAAATATCCGCACCTTCATGACATTCACCCAATTCATCAAAGTATCCAGTATCAGAAGTGTAAGATACCTTAAATCCATTGTAATTTAGTTGAAAGCCAACACCTGCAGGATCACCATGTTGAGTTTTTGTTCCCTTTACTTCAATGCCATCAGCTTCAACAACCTCATCAGGCTTTAAAAGCACAGTATTGGACTTGGATTGATGGTAAGCAGAAATGCATGGACCCCATTTTTCAAAACCGTTTAAAACACTAGTGCTTCCAAAAATGGTTCCATATCTTCTGGTCATTCCTTTAGTCATAGCCTCAATAAGAATTTCAGCATCATTATAATGGTCAGTGTGTGCATGAGAAACAAATACTCCACTTAGATTGCGGGGATCAAAACCGAACTGATAAGTTCTTATAAGAGCTCCTGGTCCAGGGTCAATATGATAATTTTTTCCATTGATATTATCAATTCTAAACCCTCCAGTCATCCTTCTTTGAGAGATAGCGGAAAATCTTCCACCACCACTTCCTAAAAATGTCAATTTCATTTTAATCCCATCATATTGAACATAGAATAACATCACATTTCAGAGGAGACTTGTCTTTTTTAAGACATAAATCCTCATTATCTATAGTGACTTTATCTCCAATTTTAACATCATTGCTTTCTGTAAACATTATGACATTTTGACCAGGTGCTGCCAATTGTTTCCAATTTCCATCCATTGCCTGTGTTTTATCATTTAATTGAACATACAATATATTTCCATCAATGGAAACAACTTTTCCAATGTCACCATCATTGATGATTTTTTTGGCCAATTCGATTTCAATGCTTTGCTGAACAATCTGTTCGGTTAAAGTCTGTCTGAACTTAGCCAATACTTTTACATCATTATCAATAGTTACGTTCAAGTGTCTTTGAGCTTGGGATTCGTCAAAATTAGGTTCTTGTTTTAAAACATCACAATTAATACCGACAGTAGGGGTTTTAGCGGCTACTTCTCTTAAAATTTCTTCAAACATTTCTCCCTTGGATTTCAAACTGGAAGAAGGTTTTAATCTTTTTGAAATTAAACGTTCAGCCATTTTCTTGGCAAAATTATTACCGAAAATAACTATACCTGTTTTGCCGGAAGTACGTGATGTCACTTCAGATCCTACCAATTCAACCAATTGATAACCGTTACTGGTTCCGTAAACCCTTCTACGTTTTGTTTCAAAGGTTCCTTTGGTGCTCACTTCACCTCTAACACAATTGCCAACTATTTTTAACTTAGTTGCATCGTCAGTAATTTTTACAGAAATTCCCAATTCATCAGCCCTTCTTTTAAATTCGCCATCAGAACTGATGTCACCATTATACAATTCTTGTTCCAATATTTCTAAATTTTCCTTATCACCGAAATAACCTATTTTCCTTTTATCCGCTGCCATTACACATCCTTTTTTTCCAATGTAAGCAATAATTAAGCTCATATAATTCCCCTTGATACCATATATCATAATTTCAAAAAATTATAATATCAAAAATTTATTATTTATATATAATTATAGTTATCCTATATTATATAGTTTAAGAGAAAATCAGAATTTTTCAAAAAATTCCACATTTATTTTTTAGATAGTATCTGTTCAAGTTTAGTAAAAATAAGTGATTTAAAAATTTTTAAAAAAGCGATAAGTGTAAAATAATGCCGAATGTGTTAAATCAAACAACATATTTAAATATTAATATAACATATATTATAATTATAATAATTGTTAATTATTTATCATTATGAATCAGAATAATGTTTATAATATTAACAAAAAGAATAAGGAGAAAAACTTATGAAAGATCTCAATAAGATGTTTAAACCTGAATCCGTGGCTGTTATTGGTGCATCCAATACACCTGGAAAAGTAGGATACATCATTGTCGATAACCTCATCAATGATGGATTTAAAGGCGAAATATATCCAGTAAACCCAAAGGGTGGAGAGATTTTAGGAAAAAAAGCATATGCAAACATAAAAGATATACCTGAAAAAGTAGACTTGGCAATAATTACCATACCAGTTAAATTTGTAAACCCAACTGTCAAGGAATGTGGTGAAGCTGGCGTGGAAAACATGGTTGTTATTACTGCAGGTTTCAAAGAAGTAGGAGAAGAAGGTGCTAAATTAGAAGCTGAATTAACAGCACTTGGTGAAGAATACGGTATAAACATTATTGGACCAAACAGTTTAGGAATAACTGATTCACACACTCCATTAAACGGATCATTTTCACAAATGATGCCACCAAAAGGAAACATGGCATTCATTTCCCAAAGTGGAGCTATGATGGTAGCTATTATCGATTGGAGTGTAACTTCAGGAATTGGATTCAGTAAAGTAATCAGTTTAGGAAACAAAGCTGGTGTAACTGAAATTGAATTATTACAATACTTGGCAGACGATGACGAAACCAATGTAATCATCTGTTACTTAGAATCAATTTCCGATGACGACGACTTCGTAAGAACCATGAGAGAAACAGCTCATAAAAAACCTATTATTGTTCTTAAATCAGGTTCCAGTTCAGCTGGAGCAGCAGCTGCATCTTCACACACAGGTGCACTTGCAGGAAGTGACCTTGCATTCGACACAGCATTCCATCAATCCGGAATTATGCGTGTAGAAACCATGGCTGAATTATTTGACCTAGGTTTAGCATTCTCCAAAGCACCACTTCCAGAAGGAGATAATGTAGCAATTATTACCAACGCTGGTGGTGGAGGAGTATTAACCGTAGATGCAATGGAAAAAGCTGGCTTAAACCTCGTGCAATTTGATGAAGAAACCACTGCAAAACTAAAAGAATGCGTAACTGAAGAAGGAAGTGCTAAAAACCCTATCGATGTATTAGGTGATGCACCAGTAATCAGATACAAAGAATCATTAGAACTTGTTTTAGGTTATGAAGATGTTGACAGTTTAATCGTTATGGTATGTCCAACTGCATCTGCTGACCCTGATGGAATTGCAGAAGCAATCATTGAAGAGAAAAATAAATTTGAAAAACCTGTTATTGTCGTTAATATGGGAGGTCCATCATTTGAAGCCGCAAATGATGTTTTAAGAGAAAACGGTATACCAACCTACGTATTCCCTGAAACTGCTGTAACTGCTCTTGAAGCAATGGTTAGATTCAAAAGATTAGAAGAAAGAACCTATGATGATGTAGTTGAAAAAGTAGATGATGTTGACAAAGATGCCGTTAAAGCAATATTTGATAAAGTCAAAGCTGATGGAAGAGACACATTACTTGGTAGTGAAGCTTATGCAGTAGCTGAAGCTTATGGAATTTCCGCAGCACCTATCAAATTATCCACATCTGCTGATGAAGCTGCAAGTTTGGCAGAAGAAATGGAATTCCCTGTTGTACTTAAAATCGCATCCGATAAAATTTTACACAAATCAGATATCGGCGGTGTAAAAGTAGGAATCTCCTCAGCTGAAGAAGCAAAAGCAACCTATGAAGAAATTATTGCAAACGCTAATAAAGCACACCCAGATATTGTTCCTGATGGTGTAGAAGTACAAAAAATGATGGATTCCGGTGAAGAAGTCATTGTAGGTATGATTCGTGACAAACAATTTGGTCCTATGATTGCATTCGGTATGGGTGGAATCTATGTAAACCTTATTGAAGACGTTTCATTCAACCTTGCAAAAGGAATGAGCTCTCAAGAAATTGATGAACAAATTAATTCAACCAAAGTATCCAAATTACTTGAAGGATACAGAGGTGAAGCTCCTTGTGATGTCGAAGAAGTTAAAGAAGCTATTAAAAGAGTAGCTAGATTAACCTTAGACTTCCCAGAAATATCTGAGTTAGACATTAACCCAATCTTCGTATACGAAGAAGGTTCATCTGCACTCGATATTAAAATCAAATTATAATTTCTCATACGAGAAATTACTCTTTTTTTATTTTTTGAATCATTTATTATAAGTGATTTTATGAATGGTGAAATTGATTTAGAACTTTATACTATTTCTATAATTAGATTAAACAACGCTTTAGAAAAATTAGAAACTTCACAAAATAATGATGACATTAAAGAAATGTTCAAAGAAAGTTGTAGGGATTTTGAAGAGTTATATAAAGATATCATTTCTGATTTAAATGGAGAAGAAATACAGTTTAATGATTATTATCTATTTTTTGAAAACGGAAAACAGGTGTTTCCGCAGTATATTGACGCTTTGAAAAAAATTGAAAATGAAGAAATTAAAGAATACATTGATTCACTGATAAATGTATTTGCAAACCTTAACAAAATATCTAAATCTTTTCCAAGCCAGCAGGACATGGTAAAATGAGTTTTGATTTAGAAAAAATTGGAATTAACACCGAAGAAAGATACGAATGTATTTACACTACAATTGATGAAAACGGCATTAAAAACTCTGCCGCAATTGGTTTAAAGTATTTTGGAAAAGACAATGTAGGATGTAGGATATTTGAAGGATCAAAAACTCTGGAAAACATTCAAAAAAGCAAAAGATATGTTGTAAACATTACACAAGATCCAATAATATTTACTAAATCCACAATCGACAAACTTCCAAGCGAATATTACACAGATGATGAGGACATTGCCATTTTAAAGGATGCAGGATCATATATAATCGTTAATGTGGTTGATATTGAAGAACAAAAATCTGAAAATACTCCAATCGACAATGACCAAAGTATATTTTTAATCAAAGGCAAGATTGAAAGTGTGACAATCAATGATGAAAGTATTAAAGCATATAATCGAGGATTATCCGGTTTAATTGAATGCTTAGTTAACTTTTCAAGATATTGCATTGTCGATGATGAAAAAAGAGCAGTTTACATGGAAAGAGTCATTGAAAACGAAAGGATGATTGGAAGAATCGGAGATACACAAACAAAAGAAGCTATGAAAATAATCAAAAAAGAATACGAAAAAAATTAAAAAAAAAGCATAGTTAAGTAACTATGCTTCCCAGTACAATTTATCGTGAGAAACAGTACCGTTTAAGATACCAATATCCACTTCTAATTTTTGGAATGCATCCACATCTGCTTTGAAAGCATTATCAATACCAGAAATGAATGGGAAACTTTGTAGGGAATTTGCTTCTAAATGAGCATCTGAAACAATATCTTCAGGTAAAAGTTTTACAACTTCAGAAGAATTACCTGCGGCTACTTTATCATTAATGAATTTAGTAGCATTTTTATGGATATCTACAATATCTTTAGCTTTGTCTTCATGGTTTTTAATGAAATCATCTGATGCGACAACTACACAACATGGGTGATTTGGTAAAATTCCAGAAGAGTTTTCCAAAACAACATTGCTAGTATCGTTTGCTGCAATACTTACATAAGGTTGGAAAGTAATAATACCGTCAATCTGTTTGGTTTTTAAAGCATCATTCATTGAAGGCACTTTCATAGCAGAAATGTTTAAATCATTTGTTGACAATCCATTCTTTTTCAAGTAGTATGAAAGTAAAACATGCTGAATTGAAGCTTCACCAGGAGTTGCAATTGATTTACCTTTCAAATCAGCTGCAGAGTTAATTCCAGAATCTTTAGTTACAACAATTCCACTACCTTCAGTTTGAGCAGAGGAAATCACTTTAACAGGAACTCCTTTAGAAACAGAAGATAAAACAGGAGCAATTCCTACATATCCAACATCAACTTCACCACTAGCCATAGCGGTCATCAAGTCTCCACCATTATTAAACTGAACAAGTTCAGTAGTAATATTCTTATCAGCATATAAACCTTGTTTATCAGCGACGAACAATGCAGCGTCGTGGTCTGAAGGTAAATATCCTATTTTTACAGTGTTGTCTCCTCCCCCTAAGAAGTCGAAAAGACCTGCACTAGCTGAACCCATTACCAAAAATGCAGCAAGTGCCAACACTAAAACAAAAGTTATCTTTTTATTCATTATATTCACCGAATTAATTTAAATTAATTACAATTATTAATTATTATAAATATCCTATAAATATATGCTTAATTAACAATTGTTATATTTGAATCCCCAATTATACTATAAATTATAAATATTATATAAATATTTTGAAAAAATTTTACGACAAAACAAACTATCCGCCATAAATTATTTGAATCAACTGAATTGTATCACCATTATTAATCACACTTTCCTCAACAGCAATTTCACCATTCTGCTTTGCAACAATCGTTTGGCTGGATACGCTCAAATCATCAAACAAATTTTTTATAGAATAATTCTCATTTAAATTTCTTTCCTCATCAATATCATTGAATTTTAAATTAAACTTCATTATTTCACCTCTTCTAATCACATAAAAATATATTTAAATGGATTTTTCACAGCTGCATTATCCGATAAACTATTCCTCAAAATTCACTCTTTCAGGTGCAGTGAAAACCGTAAAACGATTATCCCTTACAAAACCTATCATTGTAATGTTACCTGCACGTGCAACATCAATTCCAGAGGATGCTGGAGCAGCATTTGAAATGATTATGGGAATACCTACTCGGATTACTTTTATCAGCATGTCCGCAGGCATTCTTCCACTGTATGAAACATAACATTGACTAAAATCATAACCCTCTTTTGCAGCAGCTCCAATGACCTTGTCAACTGCAACATGACGACTTACATCCTCACGAATTATGATGTTATCCTTATACTTGAGTTGGGCAACATGCACACCTGCTGTTTTTTGCCATATTTTTGCCTCATCTGTCAAATGTTCCATGTCTTCAATAATCTGAGTTGCATTAATCTTCAAATCCGAATCATTGCGCTCGATTGTTTTCAACTCTGATCTTATTCCTCCAGCATTATCTGAGTTTACCCCCTGATATTCCAGCAATCTGCAAACACATGCATGTTCACAGTTGCCTTTTCTCTCTTGAACAATACCATCCTGTTCCAGGTCTTCTTCAGGGTCATGGCTCAACTTTGTAGAAATTAGCAGGTTTGTTCCATCTACTGTTATTGACTCGATATCACTATAATCTTTTATTAAACCTTCTCCGAGACAATATCCTACAGCAAAATCTTTTAAATCTATTGGATAAGTTGAAAACTTGCGGGGAGGCAAATAATCAATAAACAGATAAGTATATTCATCATCAACACTATTTTCCTTAATTGTCTGGTATTCACCATCTTTCCACTGGATTACCTCAGTTTGTCTTAAAAACTCCATAATATCACTACATTCGAAATTAAATTAAAAATAAAAATTATTTGCCTGCCAATGCAACATCAAAATACTTTTTAACTTCATCACAACTATCAATGTCACAATTTCTCAAATTATCCATGCTGATTTGCTTATTATTTTTAGATAACATTATATGAGTGTTGATGTAACCATGTTGCTCGATTAAACTTAAAAGCATTTTACCATAAGTAAAATCTGGATTTAAAACACGATTCATCATTAAATTCAAAGTATCAAATCCATCTATACCCAATTCATCACACATATCATACATTTCATTTATAATTTCATGAGCCCAATCTTTAAGGGTTACTTCACAACCGTCCCTCAATAATCTCATTGAATCAACATAACCAGATTCGGCAGTTCTTTCCTCATTGATTTTAGCTTCATTTTGCCAAGCCAGATAATCCGATTCATCTTTGACAAGCATATAAATCAAAAACAAATGCAGGAATTTCATATCACGATTTACAATTCCACATTGATAAAACGGATTAATATCCAATGTTCTTATTTCAATATATTCTATACCACTGTCCTTTAAGGAATTCAATAAGTCTTTAGGATTTTTTGGTTTTAGTCTAATTTGAGTGTATAACTCTTTTGCTTCAGACAAATCCCCATTATCAATGAAACTGTTAATATCACCTACGAATTCATTAACAGAATTATAGGAAGGATACAAATCTTTTAAATTTTTATATCCGCAAGAAGCATTTCTAAATGAAGGACCTCTGGTGGAGTAATAACTGCCGTAATCGTCCTTAGCATCCATCAAGTGAATGCAATCATTTGAAAATGTTTTATGAGAACCGATTGAACATCCAGTCAGATAAATAATCAGCCAGCAATATCTCAAATAATTTCTGGCTATCTTTAAGTAAATGTCATCTTTAAAATCCTTAAAGCTTAAATCATCATTTTCCAGAGAGTATAATTTTTTTAAGAATCTTTCAGAAAACGAAAAGTTAAAATGGACTCCTGAAATCATCTGTTTTTTAACACCATATCTGCGGGCGAGATCTTCACGATATTTCTGTGATGATTCACCTTCCCCAGAGTACTGCGCTATTGGAATTTGGTCCCAATACGGCAAAATACATGGAATTGACTGAAACCAAAGATACTCATCCCGAGGAAGTGAGGCATTTACCATATCCGACAATAATGAAAAGTTTTCAAATGCATCATCAATAGTGTCAAAGGTTGGAGTTATTATTTCTATTTGACTTTCAGAAAAATCAGTAGTAATTAAAGGATTTGTAAGTTTATCTCCAAAAACAGCGGGATGAGGTGTTAAAGATAATTTACCATCATCTTTTGCCCTTAAAGATTCCCATTCAATACCAAATGAACCTTCCAAAATTTCATTTGAAGATAATTTAGATAAATTCGCCAAATTCATTTCATCACTTCCTTCATCTAAATTATGCTTAATCTACCATAATCATCAATCAGTTTCTCGATTTTGACATTATTTTTTATTGAATCAATGATTATCTTTCCAGGATTTGTATGTTTTTTAATACGATCATATAAAGGATTTAGGAATACCTCTTCACCAATTCCTCTTTCTTTAAGCCCATCTTTTGCCAAATCGACAATTTCTTTAGATAATGCACACAATTCCTTTTTGTTAAATATCTTTGGAATTTCATCCTGAATCAATAATTTTCTAAGTTCACCTGCAGTATATCCCTTATGATATATTGCAGTATCCTTAGTAATTATATCATCCAATTCATCGAGTTTTCCTTTAAGACCTAAATGAAATGCCGCAACGGACATGGAATCGCGAATTGGTTGAGTGCAAATACTTCTAAATTCAACTGTACCTCTGAATGTTAAATTAATAAATTTAAATGGCCTTAAATATTTAATGTCACTAATGCAAGGTTTTATTTCAATATCTCTATATTCTCCGTTGCAATAGATTTCGCCCCTAACATAATCTCTGCTGAAATATTCCAAAAGATTCATTGAAGGGAAATTGATATATGCTCCGTCTCTCATGACACAATATATATTTAAAGACTCAAGATAAGATTGAAGGTCATTTAAATCCTTAAAATCGACATCATACATTCCAATATTATGAGGATTTACCCCATGAGTTGAATATTCCCATAATGCATCCCTAAAGCAAGTAATATTATCATTTTGTCCAAATAAAACGGAATTAGAAAATAATAATGCCTTAATCGGTTCAATTTTAGAAAAGACATTGATTGTTTTTACCAAATCATCCCTGTAAATATCCAATTGAACCTGTGAAGCAGATGAAAACATTCCATATTCCGGGAATCTGTGAAAATGCATTGGAATGTCTTTATAATTCTTAAAAGATTTTAAATGATGATAAAGCATCAAATATCTTTCAGATGGAATAGGGATATTTTCATTATATTTTCTGTATGGATTTATGCCCATTCCAGTTAATGTATGATTATGCTCTTCAAAAGATTCCTTTACAAATGAATAATAGTCACAGAATCTGTCATTGATAGCAAATAGCTCCTCTTCACGACCCATTGCAAATTCTATATTATTATAAGAACAATCATAGCAAACGATATCATCAGTCTTCGGGTTTTTCAGTGCAAAAACATTACCCTCATAATCAATACCCTCAGTTTTGAAATCAGAGTATTGATTTTGAAATTTATGAGTAATTTCATGAACTAAATCAAAATCCACTGCTTTTTTATCAAGATTAATGATTGGAATTTCAATTTCAACACCAATAAAATCCTTTTTTTGATTAGTTGGCTGTATAAATTCATCATACAATTTGTTTCTAATCTGTTCCTTATTAATCATTAATCCCATCCCCATTTAATGAATTTAAAAATTCTTCAATAGCTTTTTCATGCTCTTCGGTCAATATAAATTCGTTTTCATGCTCACTACTTTCGAAAATAATATTTCCATCAATCAAACCGAACAGTTTATTTAATTCCACAGGTTTCCAATTCTCATCATCAGTCAGTGGAGTTGATGCAACTAAAAAGCCCTCTTCATTTTTTAAATAATATAGGGAATTCCTCATATTGGAATGAATATATGTTAAATCCCCATCATAAATCATTAAATTTAACTTATTATTTTTAGATAAATCTGATATTACTTCTGTTAATATATTAAATCGCTCTTTTATTGTTGATAAGCCACCTTTAGCTTTTTCAAAATCGTTAATTTTATCAATTATATATAATAGTATTCGCTCAGAATCAGTATCTCCAGATTCTTGATCAATGTAGTTGTCAAGCGGAGGATAATCGAATATAGTTCCATTATGGATTAACATCCAGGATCTGTTATTATCATCCACTTGTGTAAATGGGTGGCAATTGGGAGATATTATCTCACCCACAGTGGCTAATCTGATATGAGCGAATACATTTTTTCCAACAACAGGATTGGACAATATATTTTTTAAGTGTTGACTACATGTTGCTTTTACAGGTTCTTTATCTATAACAAATTCATTAGAGTGCATATTAGCTAATCCCCATCCATGCGGATGTTCCTCAGAGTGATTATAAAAACACTGTAGACATTCATTTACTTGCTTTGGCGTATTTGAATTAAAACAAAAAATTTCACACATATATTATCCTCCTATTATTGATTATCACAATAGTTATATTATGATAACAATTGTTATATTTATTTTAATATATAAACATTTCCTAAAAAAAGAAACACATTTTTAAATTAACATTAATTTTTTAACAATTGTTGTACCAAACTATTACCATATGCAAAATATTGAAGGTCTGATTATGGTAGATCAAAAAATTACCCAATGCATGAAACCCCATGGTGAAGAAGGCATTCAAACAATTAGAAATATGAATGAAAACCACAAGAACATATCCGAATTCGCTTTTGAATCCATAGACATTAACGAAGACGACAGAATATTGGATATCGGTTGTGGTGGTGGAGTCAATATTGAAAAATTCCTTAAACTGACTACAGCAAATGTGGATGGATTGGATTATTCTGAAGTTTCTGTGAAGGCTTCAATTAAGCAGAACCAACAAGCGGTCGATAATGGAAGATGCAATATAATTCAAGCGGATGTCAGTGATATGCACATTGATAATGACACATATGATTTAGTGAGTGCTTTTGAAACCATATATTTCTGGCCAGATATTGGTGAAACATTTAAAGAAGTATTCAGGATAATCAAACCTGATGGGCGATTCATGATTGCACAGGGAACAGATGGAACACACCCCGATGATGAAAAATGGCTAGCGACAGTTGAGGGAATGAGTGTTTATAATGCATCACAGCTAAAAGAATATTTGATTAATGCAGGATTTAAAAGTGTTGAAATCTTTAAAAAAGAAAATGATTATATTTTAGTAGTGATTGCTAAAAGATAACATGACTTTTTCAAAACATTTATATATCAATTTAACAATTAATTAATTATGGAAAAAATAACTATTGTTATATTTTTCCTAAAGCATTTCATTGTGCATGACTCCAAAATCTAAAATATAAATAAAACAAAAAATATTAATGAATTTGGAATATCAACACATTAATTATTTTGAAAGGGATAAGATGAATTTAGAAGATAAAATTAAAATCGTTGAAAACATTTTAAAGGACAAAAAAGTAGCTGTTGGTTTTTCAGGCGGTGCCGATTCAACACTAATAGCTTATTTATCTTCTAAAGTTTCTAAAGATACATTGGCCATTACCATCAACAATCACTTAATGCCAACTTATTTTTTGGAACATAGCGAAAGAATGGCCAAACATTTTGGAATCGAACATGAAATAGTTGATATTAACTTTTATGAAAACGAATATTTCCTATCCAATGATGCGAAGCGCTGTTTTACATGCAGAGATTTGATGTATACAAAAATCAAAGACATCGCCAAAGAAAATGGATTTGAATATATTTGTGATGGAAATAATATCAGCGATTTAGTTTGCGATAGGCCAGGGATTTTAATCACTTATGAAAAAGGATTTGAGACACCATTAATTACTGCAAATTTAACATCTAAAGAAATTCATAAATATCTGGACAGTCACAATATTCCTTATTCGAAATCCACTACCTGTCTTGCAACTAGAATCCCAACAAATACACGTACGACTAAAGAAAAGATTGAAAGAATTAGACACTGCGAAAATTTTATTTTAGATAGAACTAACTGCGAAATTGTGAAAGTTAGGGATTTAGGAGAAATTGGTATTATTGAAGTTGATAAAATAAATGAAATTTTCGATAAAGAACAATATAAACAGATAAATGATGAATTAAAAAGACAAGGTTTTAAAAAAATTGTTTTAAATTTATCACAAATTAATGATGATGACACAATAATAATCGACTATTTTGAAGGTTCATTTTCATACCAACTTCCATTTTCAGTCAACATGAAAAATACCAAAAAACAAATTAAAGACATTATATCCGAATCAAGTGAAAAGATAGAATTGGAAAACATTACTATTTTTGAAAACGGATTAATTGAAGGCCATGATTTTGAAAATTATGACCTTGCGCTTAATGAATTTATGGAAATATTGAAAAAATTGCGGAGAAACGTATAGGTGATAAAATGCCAACAAGATATATCGGTGATGGATATTGGGAAATTGCATCACGTCAAATGAGCATAGTAACAAGAAGCGAACAACAAAGATTCAAAGATGCGAAAGTCACAGTAATCGGCTGTGGTGGAATTGGTGGAGAGACTATCGAAATGCTTGCAAGAATGGGTATTGGAGAACTCGTTCTAGTTGACAAGGATGCATTTGACTTATCAAATTTAAATCGTCAAACATTAGCTACAATTTCCGATTTGGGACTTGATAAAAGTAGTGTAGCAGCAGAAAAAGTCAGATTAATCAATCCCTACGTAAAAACTACAATATTCAATGAACATGTTGACCAGAACAATATTGAAAAAGTAATTGGAAACTCCAATATTGTTATTGATGCTCTTGATAATGTCTTAACAAGAGTCATCGTATCACGAAAAGCCAATGAGCTTGGAATTCCCTACATTCATGGTGCAATTCATGGAACATTAGGTCAAGTTACAGTATTTTTACCGAATAGCGACAAAAGTTATGAAGAAATGTTTAACTTGCCTTCACTCGGCAAGGAATTAACTGAAGATGTCATCAGCGATTTGAAAAATGTTACTTCAGGTGTTCCACCAGTTATTGGACCAACACCAAATTTAATCGGATGTCTTGAAGCTTTTGAAGCATATAAAATAATAACCGGAGTTGGAAAAGTAACTGTTGCTCCGAAAATATTAACATTTGATTTATTAGATTTAAGTTCATTTTCACTAAATGAACTTTAAACAATATTTTTTTGAATTACAAACCATCCCACAACTCTTTTTCAGCCAAATATTTACCTGTTAAACTTTTTTTAGATTCAATTATATCTTTCAGACTACCTTTGGCCAGAATCTCTCCTCCACTATTGTCATCATCTATTCCAATATCAACAATATAATCTGCATTAGCTATCAAATCCAAATCATGTTCTATTACGATTACCGTTGCACCCTTTTCAATCAAATGATTGAAAACATCAATTAAGACTTTTACATCCAAAGGATGAAGGCCTATTGTTGGTTCATCGAATATGAATATTGAATTTCTTTGGGATTTTCCAATTTCAGAAGCTAATTTGAGTCTTTGTGCCTCACCCCCAGATAAACTTGGAGTTGCTTCACCCAAGGTCAGATAACCCAAGCCCAAATCAGAAAGTTTTTGCAGTTTGTTTGTAACTTTTTTAAGACCAAATAATTCTTCCAATGCCTCATCAACTGTTAAACTCATAATATCCGATAAAGAAAGACTATTATATCTAACCTCTTCAATTTTTTTGCTGTATCTGAGTCCATCGCAATCAGGACATGTCAATTCAACATCAGGCAGGAACTGTATATCCATTGACACACTTCCAGTACCATTGCAAGTTTCACATCTTAGTTTTCCAGTATTATATGAAAAATCAGACATTTTATATTCATCCGTTAGTTTAGCAAATTCACGCCTCAAATCATCTAAAACCTTTGAATATGTTGCAACAGTGCTTCTGACATTTTTACCAATCGGAACGCTGTCAATCAAATCAATCTTTTTAATTCCATCACAATCAATATCATAAACTCCATCAGGCAGTTTTTCATCATTAATATATGATTTAACAGCAGGGTATAATGCTTCCAAAAGTAGAGTGGTCTTTCCACTCCCGGAAACTCCGCTGACTACTGTCAATTTTCCTTTCGGTATTCCAACATCCATTTCCTTAACATTGTGTATCTCATTTGTTTTAATTCGAATTTCACCATTCTCAAAAATATCCGAAGACTTTTCCCTTACAATAACATTTTCAGAGTTTGTTAAAAATGGAGCGATTTGAGATGAAGAATTCTTCTTGATTTCATCTAAAGATCCCTGTGCGATAATATTTCCTCCATCAGCACCAGCTTCAGGACCCATTTCAACCATGTAATCAGCAATATTCAATATCTTTGTGTCATGGTCAACCAAAATAATTGAATTTCCATCATCAACCAATCTTTTAATAACATTAATGAGACCATCAACATTATTGGGATGAAGACCTATTGAAGGTTCATCCAAAACATATAGAACACCAGTCGTCCTATTTCTTAATGTTTTTGCAAGCTGAACTCTTTGCAATTCTCCAGTGGACAATGTATTTGACGGCCTATCAAGGGAAATATAACTTAAACCCAAATCAAGCAAAATCTTTGCATTGTCCATGAATTCCTCAGTTATATCCTCCGCCATTTCCCGTACATTATCAGGCAATTCTCTCACCACATCCTTAACCCATGAAACCAAGTCTTTCAGATTCATTTCACAAGCTTGAGATATATTGATTCCACCCAATAATGTCTGTCTAGCTTTGAAATTTAATCTAGTACCTTCACAATCCCTGCAAACTTTAGTTGTTAAGAATTTATTAATTTTTGTCAGTCCCTTTTCGGTTTTTGCATTCTTCAAAGCCTCTTCAATAGCTCGATGAGCATTTCTATATTCCGCATTCAATTCAAACAGCTTACCGTTTTTGGAAGGAATATTTATATATTTTTTAACTGCCGGACCATTATAAACAATATCCTTTTCATCATCTGTTAATTCATTAAATGGAACATCCACTCTTACACCAAGCTCTCCTGCAACATGATACATCCAGGAAATACCAAACTGATTCCATGCGTCAACGGCACCTTCCTCCAATGTTTTTGACTCGTCAGACACTAATTTAGCACCATCCACATCACGAATGTAACCTGTACCACTACATGACGGACATGCTCCATCTGAATTGAATGCATATTCCTCAGCCCCAAGACCATAGAACTCTTCACCACATTCAGGACATTTCAATGGAATTTCACGAGCCACATTTAAAGTTGGCTCCTGCATATGCCCATTTGGACAAAAATAGTTACCGCACCGTGAATATAATAACCTTAGAGAGTTTAAAAGTTCTGTTGAAGTTCCAAAAGTAGATCGAATATTTGGAATATCAGGTCTTTGATGAAGAGCCAAAGATGCAGGAACATATTGGACCAAATCAACCTGAGCTTTTTGAGATTGTGTGATTCTGCGACGAGTATAAGTTGACAAAGCATCCAAATATCTTCGAGACCCCTCAGAATACAATACACCCAAAGCAAGCGATGATTTGCCGCTTCCGGAAACTCCGCTAATTGCCACAATTTTTCCAAGCGGAATATCAACGTCAATATTTTTTAGATTATGAACTTTTGCTCCCCTAACGATTATCATATCTTTATACATAAAAAATTATTTAAAAATAAGAATTAATAAAGTTTAAGATAATTGTAAAATATATCTATTAATATATTCTAGAACGGATTTTATTTAGGAAATATAATCATGTATCCAATTTGAAATCCTATCTTCAAATCAATCAAGGTGTTTTTAATGTTAAATTTAGATAATAATAGAGACTTTCCATATTATAATGAGAATCCGAAGATGTCCAAGATTGGATGGTTGGTATTGTTAATATGCATTCCTGTTGCATATTATGCTAACGGATTCGTCAGCGTTTTTTCAAATGAAATAATAGGCAGCATATCTTTCCTTCTGATATTGTTAATTCCATTGTTATACTTTTCAAATTGGGATTATTCCTTGTTTTTTCAAAAACCAACAAAAAATGAACTTATTCTTGCAGTATTGATGTGTTTGGCATATATTGTTTATTCAAGTATACTCACCAATCTATTAGGTACTTGGGGCATTCCAGATGTTGGAAATAGCAATGCGAATATTGTTACAATTGTATCTTTGATATTTTCCATGATGGCTGAAGAATTAATAAAATTCATTCCATTGATGTTCTTATTGAGGGTTTTATTCAAATACACTTCCAATCGCAGATTATCAATTATAGTATCATCCATATTTACATTAATCTTTTTTGGTTTGATACATTTAGAACCTAGCACAACTATTCTCTCAGTACTGGTGATTCAAGGAGCAGGTTCAATATTTCATTTATATGTCTATTTAAAAACTAAAAACTTGTTCGCATCTTATTTGTCTCATCTGATGACAGATGCATCTGTTTTAATCCTAGTCATGATGGGACTTATAGGTTGAACATTCAAGAATATTTTCTTGCATAATCAACACATAGACTGGTGATGGACTTACTAGTGAAAATGAATGATGAAAATATTATTTCATCTATTCATTAGTAGGATGACCACATCCTGAACAGAACATGTCACCGGGTTCAAGTGATCTTCCACAGTTGCTGCATTTTAGCTCTTGCTGTACCTTGTTTCCACATTTAGAGCAAAACATTGCATCAGGAGCTAATTTGTTGCCACATTTGGTACAAAATACTGCATCACCTTGTGGTTCATTACTAACTGGTTGTTGTTCCTGACTTGCTTGTTGTTGGTTAGCTCCGAAGTTCTGACCAGCTGCAAACAATCCTCCAGACATGTTTCCACCAACATTGTTTCCCAACATTTGGCCAAAAGCCATAGCCATAGGAAAACCGGTCACCATACCATTAACGCCACTTTTATTTCCAGGATTTTCCGCATATTTTTTAGCGACATCAGCCATTTGTTCATCAGCCCAATTGAATCCTAGAGTACCATATTCCATTTTTTTGTTTAATACATCCTCAAGTTTTTTGGTTTCTTCTTTAGGAACAACAATATTGGATATGTAAAATGTAACGAGATTTACACCATATTCCTTAAAATCTTCTTTCAATTTTTCATGTAATGCCTCTGAAATTTCTTCCAGATGCTGTGTAATATTGTAATAGCTTACTTCAGACATTATTTTTGACAGATAGTTTTTGACCTTAGTGGTGATTTTGCCTTTGAAATAATCAGTAACTTGATCAATTGTGTTGAATGTTTGTGTTCCCACAACATTTACCATGAATTTTTTAGCATCATCAATTACAATGTCCATAGCACCTGATGCACCAACATTTATTGGTATTTGGAATGTTGGTTCAATTACTGGAAAACGGCTGCTTGTTCCCCAGATTACATTTAATGATGTTGCCTTGTTGATGAAATAAACTTCACAATGAAATTGGCTTACTCCTTCTGTAGGAAGATCAATAAGTGCCCTCAAAATTGGTATGTTTCCAGTTTCTAATGTGTATTTTCCAGGACCAAATTCATCCAAAGCCTTTCCGTCTTTATAAAATATTGCTACTTGAGATTCATGAACAATTAGTTTTGAATGTGTGTTGAAATCTTCGGCAGGATGTTTCCAGACTAAAGTGTCCTTGTCTCCTTCAAATTTAATTACTTTTAAAAGTTCAACCATTTAATTCCTCCATATATTTTATATTATACCAAATAGTTTTTTAGGTTTAGGTTTTTGATAATCAGGATCATATTCCCGTATTTTTTCAACATAATCATCTATATATTTATCATGATCCCCCTTATCAAAAAAGCCTATGTGACTATACATTGGTGTGTGAAGGTCTATGGAATAAATCCAAGAGTCCATAGCATCCTGATATGTATCATCAGTTACGTTCTCAACCAAATCACCATAATAATTTAATAGATAGCATAATTCTAAAAGAACATTGACATACCATGTATAATACTCGCCGTCAGGGGATTCATATTCCATTTCTTCAAAATATGATTCGTAAAAACTACCGACAAGCCCAAATGTTTCATCTGTAAACAGACTTATCGCATCGTTTTTCTCTTCAACATCATCAATGCCTTCAACAATTGATACTGCGGATGCAGTTGAATTGTAAAAATCATCAATTGCATTTTCATCCAAAAAATCATTTAAAAATGCTCTAAAGTAACCCACATAGTATTGAGCTTCCCAGTCGTTAGGTTCTTTTATCAGAATCTCACTGTAATATTTGAATCCAAACTCACTGTCTCCATTGTCACGTGCTCTTCTTGCGAGTTCATATAAATTATCTAATTCTGCAGAAGATTCACCGCCAAATTGGTGATTTTCACCTGTTTTGGAGTCGTTAATGGGAAATTTAGTACCGCAAGCTTGACAGACATAAAATCCGCCTTCGATTATAACCATGTTGCTTCCACACATTTCACACATCAATTCATTCATTTAAACTACCTTTTAGATTAAATATATTAATAATTATGTAGCTTATTGTATTTTAACGTTTATTTAAAATTAAAAAATATTGCCGAAAAACATCCAAATGACAATATATTCAACAGCTAGTGATTACTATGGTAATCAATACCACATTTATTATAAAAAAAAGAGAGTTGAAAAAGAATTTATAACAATTCTTTTCTTAAATCAATTGTATCTTTTAAATCTGGTCCAGTAGAAATAATGGTTACCGGCACGCCAGTTTCAGTTTGGATATCTTCAATGAAAGCTTTAGTCTCAACAGACAATTCATCGTAGTTTTGGACACGTGCACAGTCAAATAACCTATCAACACAAGTAAGAGCAATTTGAGTTGCACCATTGATTCTGCAGGATTCCTTTGCAAGTTCCATATCAAAGTAACCTATTCTTCTACGTCTTCCAGTTACTACACCATATTCTTCAAGACCTTTGCTTTCAGCTTCTTCCTGAGTCATTTCTGTTGGGAATGGACCTTCTCCAACACGGGAAATATAAGCTTTAAATACATCGATTACTTCATCTACTTTAGTTGGTCCGACTCCCACATCAGCAGCGAATGTTGATGCGGTGGTATCTTTACTTGTTACATATGGATATGATCCATAGTAAAGTGAAAGAGCAAAACCCTGTGACCCTTCAATAAATACGTTCTCACCATTATCAATAGCTTCATTACAAGCCATTGACACGTCAGTAATATACTCTTCAAGTTCAGGAATATCTTTTGCAAGCTCTATTGTCCTCATTACACGGTCTGAGTTTGCAGGCCCACAGCCAGAACCAGTACTTCCTATTTTTTTAGCTAAATGTTCTGAAGATTTATCACGAGTCATGTGATCCTCATTAATTATTGCACATCTAGGATCAACGCACATTCTTTCTTTAACATTATACTTTTTCAGGTTTTCAAATTCGCTAAACAATACATCAGGATTTACTAAAACACCAGCACCGATCATGAGTTTAGCATCAGTATGTACAAAACCTGATGGGGTTAACCTTAATCCATATTTTTCTCCATTAAATTCGACAGAGTGGCCTGCATTTGGCCCAACTCCTGCACGAGCGATAATATCCGGCTTATCATTATCACAAAGGTAAGTGATACATTTTCCTTTACCTTCATCACCCCATGCACCACCAACTAAAATACTACAAGTCATTTAATAACTCCTATAAAATTAATATTAAAATGAAAATTAGAAAATTTTCATACCACTATTATTTTATCATTTAATTATTAAAAAGTTTTTCCAATATTATAAATATTAAATGAATTATAAATATATTATGTATTAATGAAACTTTAGGGTAATACGCATGCATATTGAAAGACAATACAGAGAACTAGAAAAAATAGAAGAGATTCGAGTTTATAATGTAGACTCTTCAAAATTTTATCAGGAAGCCCCTCAAGTAATGAAACCCGATAAAGTTCCTTTTAGCAAGCTTATGAAACATGTTCCTGCAGATATCGATGTATTTTTACCAGTTGATGATGGAGAAGATTTTATAATAGAAAGAATTGGATGGAACATGCTTCAAAGGGCAAACGTGAATCCTGAAGATGTTGAGTATAGATTATTTAGTCAATGTTCTCCATTTTTCTATGATCTTTTAAAAGATGATTTAAAAGAGGTTTATAAAACCGGAAATACAAAAGCCTTAAGAATAATTTATTACATAAGCGATAGAATTAGAACACTGACAAATATACACATTATTCTAGAGGAAGATGAAATATATTTAATTTCCGATTTCAAAGAAAATAAACCCGAAGCAGAAATTAGTGAAGAAGAACAGAAATTGCAGGATAATGAAAATAAAGCCAATTTAATAGAATATTTCTCCCAAACCGGAAGCTATTATAAAACAAGAGACGAATATGTTTGGACACCAGGAATATATAACATTATAAATCGTTCAAAAGAGCCAAGGGACGCATTTTATAATATAATTTTTGATTTGGTCATACCTGAAGACAAGCCTCTAGTTGAGGAATTACTTGAAACCATGAGTCCTGAAACAGATACCTATGAAAACATCATTAGGATTTCAACACCTGGAGGCCAGATAAAATATCTGGATACTTATCTTTACTCCAAATTCGATTCAAATGGTGAAGAAATAAGCCATTATGGACTATTTAAAGACATCAGTGTCGATTCACACAAACATATGACCCGGCCTGTTGATTTTATGTTGAATGGTTTTAATCAGAATTCCAAACTCTCTTTACTAGTGGAACCATTAAGCAAAAGGTATGAGTTTAGCGAAGGATTTTATAAAATCATCGAAATACCAAAAGAAGATTATGTTCACAATGAAAGCATTATTGACTATATCGAAGAAGAAGATGTTAGAGAAAAGCTTAAGATGTTAATTAATGGTGAAATTGAAGAAATAAATACTATTCTAACTTTTAATGTCAATGGTAATGAAGAAAATCAAAAGATTTGTGAATTATTCATCGAAAGATTCACTTACGGAAATAAAATTCACAGTATCGGATTTCTAACTGACGTGACAATTGCACGCCAAAAACAGAAAGAATTAATTGAATCCAATGCAACCAAAAATATCCTAATTAAAGAAGTTCACCACAGGGTTAAAAACAACTTACAGGTATTGAACAGTTTTCTAAACCTTGAAAGGAGAGCATACGGAAGTAACCCTAATAAAATTATAGACAATATGCAAGCCCGTTTATCTTCACTAGCCCTACTTCATGAAAAAACCTACAATACAGCAGATTTCATCAATGTCAATCTTAAAGACTATATCCTAGACCAGGATGAAACCCTTCAAAATCTGTTTACAGCAAAAGACATACAATTTAAATCATATATTAATGAAGAGATTCACCTATCCATGGAAATTATTACGCCTTTACTTTTAGTTATTGATGAATTAACAATGAATGCAATAAAACATGCATTTCCTAATGAAAATCAAGAAGATAAAACAATTTACAAAAAAATCGATTATATCGATGATAATGTTTGCGAATTAATTTTAAAAGATAATGGAGTTGGTATTGAAAGTCCTGAAATATTAATTAACCATAATTTGGGTTGGGAGATAATAATGAGCCTAACAAGACAAATAAATGGTAAAATTGAAGTTTTGGAACTTGACGTTGGAACTGGATTTAGATTAACATTTCCAAAAACTTTTGAACACGAAATTGAGGGATTACAATGAGAATACATAAAGAATATAGAAAATTGGAGAATGTCGAAGAGGTGAACGTTTATGACGTTCATGAAAAGGAATTCTATATACAGGCTCCCAAAGAATTTGAAATGGAAAAAATTCCTTTTCCAATAGTAATGAAAAATATTAAAACAGACATAAACATTTTCGTGCCATATAAAGATGGGGAAGATTTTATCATACATGGATTGGGAAATAGTGCACTTAAAAGAGGAAATATTCAACAAGAAGATATTGAAGGAAGATTATTGAGTAAAGCCTCCCCAATGTTTCATCAACTTCTTCATGAAGCATTATTCGAAGTATATAAAACCCATGAAATAAAACACGTGCGATTCTTATACCATCATAAAGAAAAATTAGCCAGACTCACAAATGTTAAAATAATATATGAAATGGGTAGGATTTTCATCCTTTCAGACCATATCGATACAAGCGAAAGTACATTATATATTCCAGAAGATGAAAATCGCGATGAAGACAAGGCCAATTTAATAGAATATTTTGCACAAACTGGAAGCTATTATAAAATCAATGGAAAATACTCCTGGACTCAAGGTATTTATAACATCATTAACCGTCCAAGAGACGAATACGATGAATACTATAACATCATATTCGATTTAACAATCCCTGAAGATAAACCATTAATCGAAAAAATCAACAAAATCATGGATTCAGGAACTTCCCATTACGAATCAATCATTAGAATCAGAACCCATGATGGAACATTAAAATATCTTGAAATGAATCTATACTCTAAATTTGATAATAATGGTAATCTGATTAGTCGTTATGGATTAATTAAAGATGTGACCACATATTCACATAAAAAGATTACAAGACCTGTTGATTTCTTGTTAAGCGGTTTTAAAAATAGTAAAAAATTAGCATTGCTTATTGAACCCTTAAATCCAAAACAATATGAATTTTCAAAAGGATTTTACCATCTTATTGAAGAGGATCCAGAAGATTATTCCCATTCCCGTGCAGTAATACAAAATATTGTTGAGGAAGATGTAATAAATAATATTATACAACTCATTGACGGTCAAATCAACGAACTTGAAGAGACTTTCACATATAATGTAAAAGGAAATGAGAATAACCAAAAAATATGTGAAATATATCTCGAAAGATTCGAATTTGGTTCTGATACACACAGTATTGGATTTTTAACTGACGTTACTGAAGAAAGAACAAAACAGCTAGAATTGATGGAAGCAAATGAACATCAAAATGTGCTAATAAAAGAAGTTCACCACAGAGTTAAAAACAACCTGCAGGTACTAAACAGTTTCTTAAACCTCGAAAAAAGAGCATATAAAGATAAACCAAGCATAATTATTGATCATATGCAGTCCAGATTATCCTCTCTTGCTATTCTTCATGAAAAAACATATAATACTACTGACTTTAAGAATATCAACTTAAAAGAGTATATTGAAGACCAAGACGGCCAATTAAGAAGTTTAATTGGTTTAAGAGATGGAATTGAATTTGAATCAGAAGTGGATGAAGATTTAGTTTTAACAATCGAAGTTATCACACCATTATTACTGGTTATCGATGAATTAACAATGAACGCAATAAAACATGCATTCCCAGATAAAACCAAACCTAACAAGAAAATTACCAAAAAGATAACCAAAATCGACAATGAAAACGCAGAACTCATCCTTCAGGATAATGGTGTCGGCATAAATGATCCCGATAAAATTACTAAAAATCTCGGTTGTGAAATCATTAAAAATCTTACAAAACAATTAGATGGACATATAGAGCTGTTCGAACATGAACATGGAACAGGATATAAACTAACTTTCCCAATCTATATGGACCATACTATTGAAGGATAACTTGAAAAATAAAAAACAATATATAATAATAAAAAAAAATTTAAATGTGAGGGTAGAAAATGAATGAAAGAATTTTAATTGTTGAAGATGAAGCAATTACAGCATTAGATTTAAAGTACAGTTTAGAAGATTTAGGTTATGAAGTAATTGACACAGTCGATACTGGTCAAGATGCTATTGATGTTGCAGCAGAAAAAGTACCTGATGTTGTCTTAATGGACATCAAATTAAAAGGAGATATGGAAGGAATAGAAGCTGCAGAAGTAATTTCTGAATTAAGAATACCTGTAATCTATTTAACTGCAAACACAGACACAGATACTTTTGAAAAATCCAATGTAAAAGGATCTTACGGCTTTGTTTCAAAACCATATGACATAAACAAATTAGACAAAACTCTTAAAATAACTATTAACCGAGCAAAATTAGAAGAAAACAAACTGAATGACGCAAGTGGATTTACTCAATAGATTTAAATGACTGAACTAAAATTAATCCAAGGAAAACCTAAAATTTTCACCATCAGCTCTGAAGAATTGATGCTGTCACAAATTAAAGAATACGTCGAAGATTACGAATACGAATATGTAGGGTCAGCATCCGAAAAAGATGAAATCTTTAAAAAAGTAGACGAACTATCTCCAAATTTGATATTTTTAGATACTGAAGAACAAGGTTTAGATTTGCTTGAAACAGCAAGTGATTTGGAGCTTTTCAATGTTCCAGTAATCATTATTGTTGGAGATGTTTTTGATGCAACAATAGACCAGCTATTAATGAGTAATCCATATAATTATTTACTAAAACCTGTAGATAAAGATGAACTGCAAAGAGCTATGGCAGTTTCATTGAAAAAGCATGAACAGAACATATTAAGTGTTCAGACTGCACAAAATAAAATACAGGAAAAAAATACTGAACTTTTAATAGAGAAATCTGACTCCAGTTTTCTGTTAATTCTTTGTATAGCATTAATCATCATAGCTATTTTAAGCAGAAATGCTACATGGCTTCAATGGGTGCTTTTAATTCCAACATTAGCAATGCTTATAAATTCCATCGTAAGTCTCAAAAAACAAAAGGAAGTTATTCCATTTGAAGAAGAAGACCTTCCATTTATAAGCGTATTTATTCCAGCACACAACGAACAGTACACAATTGAATCAACTGTCAGAAGTGTTTGTGATTCAGATTATACTAAAAATGGAGAATCTAATTTTGAAGTTATTGTCGTTAATGATGGATCCACTGACCGTACTGGAGAAATATTATCTGATTTAAAAAAGGAAATTCCGGAACTTAAAATCGTTACAAGACATCCTCCAAGGTCAGGTAAAGGAAAAGGTTTTGTTTTAAACGATGCATTGACATTATCACAAGGAGAGGTGATTGGTGTTTTTGATGCAGACACACAAATCAAAGATGATTATTTGATGACTATTGTCCAATACCTCAATAACGGAATCGATGGAGTTCAATCAAGGGTTAAAATGTGGAACAAAAATGAAAATTTTTTGGCCCGTATGCAACATGTGGAGTTTGCAAGTTTTGGAAATACATTAATTGCAAAAGACAATCTCGATTCTACTGGATTTTTAGGAGGAAATGGACAATTTGTAAGAAAACAAGCCATTATAGATTCCGGTCGTTGGGACGGATTTGCGGTTACTGAAGATTTGAATTTAGCAATAAAGATTATCCTTAATGGAGGTCAAATACGTTATTGCGGTGAATGTGCAGTTTATCAGGAAGCAGTTACTGAGTGGAGAGCATTTTTCAGACAAAGAATCAGATGGGCTATCGGTAACTTTGAAACATTATTTGTTTATTTGCCCCAGATTGTAAGGTCAAAAATATCCATCGGAAAGAAATACAATATCATTGAGCACATTTCATTTTACAGTTTTAATTTATTAATTTTCTTCGGTTTCTTAGTGACAATAGCCAATGCAATTTCATGGTTCCTTTTCCATCAAACTACAGTTATTAGAATGGAAGCACCATTTATTGTGGGGGTCTTATCAATGATTGCATTTTTCCCAGGAATCTTAATTGCTCTTTCAAGAGACAAACCCACAATAGGAGAATACATCAAAGACCTTGTAAAATATTATCTTTATTGTTTCCACTTAATTCCATTATTTTTTATGACTATGGTAACAATGCTTACAAGAAAAGAAAGAAAATGGTCTAAAACAGAGCATAAAGGGGGGAATAAATAATGAGAAGAGGAGATATGATACGTGGAGTAATACTCATAATCATTATTATATTTTTTGCAGCGAATGTCAATAGTATAAATAGTTTCTTAAGCGTCAATACTGATAGGACTGTTGAATTTGGTCATAGCGCAACAATTGTACCCCAAGCATGGAATACAACAGATGAGTTGAATTTAACCAATGAATCCAAAACTCCTCATGCCATTACAAACGAATACGTTTATATTGACCATTGGGATGATTGGCCCGAAGACCACATAACATCCATTTCAGAAGCGAAATTTAGATCGATGGAAAATGGAAATTATAAAGTTCTTAAAACTGAAAATGCCACTGCAAGTGGTGTTCCTGTTTCAAAACAGTATTTCTCAAATCCATCAAAAGATACAAATACATCCTGGAATCATATTGGTGTTAATTATGTTTTCCCTAGAGAGGATACAAATTATGCAATTCAAGTGCATTATTTCTCATCACATGATTACAACAATACAACATTTTTAAAAGAAGTGGATGACCGTATTGAAGACGATATGAGTAATATTCATAATAACGAATATAACGGATTTGTTTCAGGTGTGCGTGATATTTACAATTTCATAATATCCCACATCTAAAAACTTTTTTTAAATTAAAGAATTAATTAAAAATTTTAATATCTTCTTTTAGAAACTCAAAAAATAAACAACCACAAAATTAAAATTTTTAAAGAAAAAATAAAAATAGAATGAAAATTATTCTTTAGGATATGTCAATGGATGATTTTCACACATTGGATCCTTAATAATATTTCTTTTAAGATGATATTCCAAAAAGTAAAGCATCCACTGATTGGATAGTTCCCTTAGAGATGCATCATCTAATTTTTCATGTTTAGTAAAGAAATCAAGTTGATTTCCACCAACAACAATAGCAATCTCTTTTGTCTTGACCAACATGAAAAAATCGTTGCGTATGTTGTGAATGCTAAAATCATCAACAACAGAAATTGATTTTTCCTTTTTATAATCATAGAAGAAATCATTAAGATATTCAAAATCGACAAATTTAATATCTTCTACATCAAACAGAACGTCTTCACTAAGCAACTGATTTTTAAAATCGTATTTTGAAAAAAATTCAATGTCCCAGATATTATTGTAAAATACTGTGAAAAAGGAGTCAACTGCAAAACGAGCTGTTAAAGAGAAATCTTCAGTTTCCTTTGGAGTTCCAAGTTCAACATCCATAAACTCCAAGTAAATAGAGTCCTGAGATATTTCTATTGAAGTCAATTTACCTGAATTAATAATTACATCCCTGATTAATTTAAGTGACCTGCCATTCATTTAACCACTCCTTTTTGTAAAATTTTCATATGCTCCTTCAATTTCAAATTCCTTTTCGCCATCATAAGATTTATCCCATTTAAATGAAACTAATTCTATTTGGTTGTCAATAGTTTCATCCCAATTCAATTCAAAACCTTCTGATTTAAAGGAATCATACACCATTTTTCCAATTTCTAAGGCTTTATTTTCATTTCTTTCAAAATCACCAAAAGTTATGTTTAGTTTCTCTTCAAGAATTGCCTGTTCAACATCCTCAAAAGTATAAAAACAAAAACCATCTGGAAAGTACTTGTTGTTTACCAAATGAACATAAAGTTCAAAAACATCATTAACACCCTCTTTTATATCATAACCGCAATTATGAATGGCTACGATATTTTTAGAGGTTAATGAATTGAAAACATCATCCAATCTATTGAAATTAATATTGTCAAAGTCATTTAAAGAGATATTAAATTGAGAAAAATCCACATTTTCCCCAATAAATTCATCTTCCAAAATTTCCAATATTTCTTCAGTGCTAAAAAAACCAGATTTAGAAAGGGCATTGATCATATACTCAATTTCTTCAGCTAAATCCGGATTCATAATATCATCACTCATCATCACCAAACACTATAATACGAGTGACATTTCCTCTTTCAGTAAATCCCGCCATTACACGGCTTTCACCAATTTTTGCTAGAGCAAAATCATCATGAGGTTTAAATCCATATCCTTTAAGCTTTGTATAAGCTTCAAAAGCAATTCTTGGATGAATATTGAAATTCTTTTGGAAAGTATAATAAGTATCCCTAAATTTTGTGACAGAATTATTTTCTTCAATCAAATCTGAATTAATAGCTACAAATATATCGATTCCATCTTCGGAAACCGCATAATATGCATCCATATCTAATAGAGCTATTGAAACCATTGCCACAGTATGGCAATCATCATAGTTAGATCTTAGAATTGGAGAGGTGAATTCAGCCACCTCAAATTCCTTTGATGCCTTGATTAAATTTTCACCGAAAATATCTTCATTATCCCATGCCCAGCACCATTGACTTAAGTCTTTAGAGAAAAACCCTAAAACCTGAACTGGAATAGTAATATCATCAAAGGAGATAACTCCTTTTTCAAGATCTAACTGACCAACATTTTCACCGATTAATTCTGAAAAATTTTCCTGTTTATCTAAAGATAATGCACCATATTTAGATAGCAATACTTTGAAAGAATCTCCTTTTTCAATAGTTATTGGTTTTTCGACTACTTTCAATATTAACACCTAAAATTCTAATTTTGAAATTCTGTCCATTGCTTCTTTGGTATTTTCTAATGTATTGAATGCAGTTAATCTTAAATATCCTTCACCACTTGGACCGAATCCTGAACCAGGAGTTCCAATAACATTTGCTTCATTTAATAATAAATCGAAGAATGCCCAGGAATCCATATCATTAGGAGTTTTTACCCAAATGTAAGGGGAACTTACTCCTCCATAAACATCAAGACCGAGGTCAGTTAAGCTTTTTCTGATGATTTTAGCATTTTCCATGTAATATTCAATGATTTCACCGATTTGTTTTTTACCTTCATCAGAGTAAACTGCTTCTGCAGCTTTTTGAACCGGATAAGATACACCATTGAATTTTGTGGTTTGTCTTCTGTTCCATAATGGATTAATTTCAACTTCATTGCCTTTGGAATCATATCCCATTAATTCTTTAGGAACAACAGTGTAAGCACAACGGGTTCCGGTAAATCCTGCAGTTTTGGAAAAACTCTTAAATTCAATAGCTACTTCTTTTGCACCTTCAATTTCATAAATTGAGTGAGGAACATCATCTTCATTGATAAATGCTACATAAGCTGCATCAAATAATATTAATGCATTATTTTCTTTTGCATAATCAACAAATACTTTTAATTGATCTTTGGTAAGTGTAGTGCCTGTTGGATTATTAGGATAACATAAATAAATAATATCTACAGGTTCTGATGGAAGTTCAGGAACAAAATCATTTTCGGAATTACATTTAAGATATGTTAATCCTTCATACATACCATCATCTTTCATTTCTCCAGTTCTTCCAGCCATTACATTAGTATCAACATATACAGTGTAAACAGGATCAGTAACAGCAATTTTATTATCTATTCCAAATATATCCTGGATGTTTGCTGTATCACTTTTTGCCCCATCACTAATGAAAACTTCAGAAGTGTCTAAATCAATTCCATATGTTTTATATTCATTTTCAATAATTGCTTCAGCTAAAAAGTCATAACCTTGTTCAGGACCATATCCCATAAATGTTTCAGCATCAGCCATTTCATCAACTGCTGCATGAAATGCTTTTATAACAGCCGGTACTAACGGTTTTGTAACGTCCCCAATACCCATTTTAATAATATCTGCATCAGGATTAGCTTTTCTAAATTCTGCTTCTCTTCTTGCTACTTCAACAAAAAGATAACTACTTTTCAATTTAAGATAGTTTTCATTAATTTTTACAACCATGATTAAACCTCATAAATATTAATCTAATTTATATTTTATTTTCTCAATATATAAAATGAATGATTATTTTTAAGATGCATTAAATGCTTTTCAAAAAAAATTGTCAAGAACATATTTTTATAACAAAAAGCCATCATATGAAAATATTTAAATTAACTATTTTACATAAATATATTATACTAAAAACATTGATAAGGAAGTTGGAAAAATGAATGGAATAACTATATTAATTTGGGTAACAATTGCAATTATAGCTATTATTGCAATAATATTAGTTAAATTGCACTACAGAGGAAAAGAGCTGGAAAATGATGAAGGATCAATACTTGAAGATGCAGAATCCTTAACTAAAGTATTTTCTTCCGGAAAAAGTATGCTATCTAAAGATAATGATGATAATTCCAATAATCCAACTAATCTTAATCAATCCAAACCCAAAAGCTTAAAAAGTGAAAATTCTTCAACAAGTAATGTGTATTATGAAGAACCTGCAATTTATGAAGTTGACAATACTACTTACGAAAATATTGAATACGAATCACAAAATCAAGTACTTGTTGATTATGGTACTACCGTAGAAAAATTCCAAGAACCAATTAAACAAAGCCAGATGGATATTATGAGCCAAAATAACGACCCTAAACCTGAAAAGCATGAGTTAAAAGATTTATTTACAATTGATGAATTAATCAAAGAATCAAAAAGAAAAGATAGTGAACGCGAAAAAGAAGCATATAAAAATGATTCTGAAGATAAGGAACTCGCCGAACTTAAAGAAAGCATAAAACAAAAACAAGAAGAGAAAAATATTGAAGAAATTATCGATGACATTCCAGAAGAAACAATTCAAGATATTCTTAATGAAACCGAAGAAGAAACTACTGCTGAAACAATCACCGAAAGCACAGAAGAAGAAACCATTACTGAAACAATCACTGAAAGCACAGAAGAAGAAACAATTGCTGAGGTTATTAATGAACCTGTATCAGAAGAAACTAAATCAGATTCAGTGCCTGAAACAGTAGAATCTAGTGAAAGTGAAGAAAGTAAAATTGAAGCACCTACAGTAACATCTCAAGATATCGAAGAGGCAATAACTACTGCAAGTGAAGAAAGTAAAGAAGAAGTTGAAAGCATTTCAGAAAGTGCTGGTATTACTGACGCTTTACTTAATGACAATGAAAAAGAGGAAATTAAAGAGCCAAATCTTAAAACTCCAACAAAAATCAAAGAGGATTACAAATTTGGAGAGGATTTGAAAGATGAAAAGGTATTTGGAGAATACGACAGTGATTTAGACTATAGAAAAGATTTAGATAAAATCACCAATACAATCAAAGGTTCTAAAATATTCAAGAATGTGAAAGAAAAGCTCACATTTGAAGAGCCTGAAGAGGAAGAAGTAATTGAAGAAGAATTCATCAGAAATGTGAATGAATATGAAGAAGACTTTGCTCCGATTATCAATGAAACTCATGCAGATTATGCAACATACGAAGAATATCACAAACATGATTTCGAAGAACCAATAGTACCTGAAGAAACACCAAAAGCATTTGACGTGATACAAACTACACCAGAACCTCAACCAGAAATTAAAGAATCAAGGATTGCTCCTATTAAAGAAAAACCTTCAAGAGACAATATAAAAATAAAATTAAATAACAATGAAGTTGTTCTTAAAAAAGGTGATGAAATTATTTACAATCATCAAGGAGAAACCTATTCCAGCCAAGTTTATGCAATTAATGGTAATGATATCTCTGTAAAATACAGAAGAAAAAATATTGTTATCAAACCGTCTGATGTGAAAAAGGTATATTAAAATGCCTTTTTTACCAACATCACCACACCATACCCATTTAAACAAAATTTTATAAATATATAACTCATTTTAAAAAAAAAAATAATATATAATGTATTGAATTAGGAAAAAATAAACATTTAAGAACAAATGATTAGATCATTCATCCTTATTCAATTTATAGCTACCATTTTCCACAATATATTTTGGAACAATGATTTTTAAGGAACGAATAACATTTAAATAAAAATCGTCCAATTCCCTATCCGCATAAGGATAGGTGTATTCGAAAATATATAAATTATTGTCTTCCACATATAAAAATTCATTACGGCGAATCTCATTTTCACCATCTGAAAACGAAGAGACTACCATATAATAAATATCATCATTAATAGGTATGAAATCGGAAGCGATTAAGTTTATTTGAGTATTGTTTTTTATATTTTTTTCAATATCTGCCTTTATGTCCGGAAGGCCAACAAGTGTAGGAGTGGTTGAAAATTTAATGGACATAGGTATTTTGGTGTTTACCAGATACATGTCATTAAATTCATCTTTAGTTGCAACCGGTTCAAAATCTTCAGGCATTTGGAGTGTGGAAAATCCATTTGAAAACATTGTCATTATATTCACCTATTTATGTGCAAAGTAAAATATCAATTCATCATCAGCAATTTCATCAAGACGTGCAAATCCTACTCTTTCAAATTGAACAATATCTCCAACTTTCAAATCACGAAGTGCACCTTCACCAAGTCCGGTCTTAATTGATGCATCATCCATAACAATTTTAACATCAACATTGTCATCAACAGGGACCCATTGAATAATTCTTGCCTTGACACTTCTTGCATCTTCAAATGAAGTGGAATGATAAGTTATTTCACCACCATCGATATTCACATTCACAGCATCCATTAACCTGAATATTCCATCGTTAATGTCTGATTTTGCAAGATATGCACTGCCGTCAAATGGTAAAATCCTATTTCCCCTGTCCATGTGGTCTGCATGAAGTGGTCTTTCAATGTCGACTTTACCGCCTTCATATCCCCCAACAGTGATTAATTGAGGATCTTCACAGAAGAAATACCTATTTGCCACAGGTTCTAAAAAGTTACGGTTCAAACCATAAATCTTCTTCCAGCTAATAGCTGAATCGGCCATTTTAACACCAATTTCAGTTATAAGATTATAAATGGTTCTTGGGTCGATTCCCCTTCTTGCAATGGCTCTTAAAGTTCCAAGTCTTGGATCATCCCATCCGCTGTAGGTTCCATCTTCAATTCCTGCCATTGCTTTTGAAGTGCTTAATGCAATATCTTCCATTTTAAGTCTGCCGTAGTGTATGTACTCAGGCACATCCCAACCCATATGGTCATATAGATATTTCTGTTTTTCAGTATTTGCAAGGTGG